>NZ_CAXTHO010000032.1:9158-22645 GCF_964244015.1 uncultured Amnibacterium sp.
GCATCGGGTTCGCCGCCGAGAAGGGCGCGGAGGTCGCGCTGTCCTGCATCGCCGACGCCACCGGGGGCACCACAGCCTCCGCGGACGACGGCCAGGCCCTCGACGACATCTTCGACAGCCTCACGATGCCGACCATCGAGGTCACGACCTCCGCGCCGGACACAGTGACCGCGGGCCAGACCTTCTCGCTCGGCGTCAGCGTGCACAACCCGTCTGTGCATGACGTGCAGGACGTGAGCGCGTCGCTCGCGTTCGTGCGAGACCCGCAGCACACCATCCGCCCGACCGCGTCGCCCGCGACCCTGCAGGTCGGGACCGTGCCCGCGGGACGATCGGTGAGCCGCGTGTGGACCGTCTCCAGCGACTCGTCGTGGGAGGGGCTGCAGGCGTCCTGGCGGGTCGCCGTGACTGGAACGAACGTCCGAGGGGTGCAGCGCACCGGCTCGATCCGGTTCTCCAAGGCCGTGCTGCCGCTGACAGGGGCCCTGTTGAGCCCCGCGTTGGACCACAACTGGCCGATCGTGATCATGGGTGACTCGTTCTCGGCGGGGGAAGGCGGCGGGGACTACAAGCCGGCGACCCGGAGTGCCCTCCTGCGATGCCATCGCAGTTACAAGACGTACCTCGCCGATGTGCTGAAGCCGAGCCAGGTCCGCATCCTGGCGTGCTCCGGCGCGGTCATCGCCGACCTGTACGACGACCAGGTGACGGACGATGGGGAGTTCAGAGCCACCGCGCAGCTCGACCAGCTGCTGGCGCTCGACGCGCCTCCGGGGGCGGTGGTGCTGACGCTGGGCGGGAACGACGCCGGGTTCGCGGACATCATCAAAGCGTGCGTCGGACACGCTCTGCTCGGTCTGAGCGATAAGGACTGCAGGGACGACAACTCGGTCGGTGAGCAGAACCTCGACGACATCGGCTACCGCTGGCACGACCTGCGCAGGGTCTACGAGGACCTCTGGAAGGCGGCGAACAATCCTCGCTTCGTGGCCCAGCGCGGCGGGAAGTACGTGCCCGTGATCGTCTCCACCTACCCGCAGGAGTTCCCTCCTGCGTGGCTCGGCTACTGCAAGGCCCATTCCGCGTTCACCCAGCCGGCCATCCGGTACGCGAACGAGCTCGCGGCGGCGCTTATGGCCTCCTCTAATCACGGGGCCCAAGCCGCTCGGAACGACGGCTACGAGGTCTATTCGACGGGGGATCCGATCGGCGCGTTCCTCCCGAGTCACACGTACTGCGCGGACGTCCTGCGCACCTGGGTCCAACCGCTCGCGAACCCGGACCCGCATCGTTGGAACGGCAAGGACCCCCTCGGATACCTCACCAGCACGGTGGCCGGCCAGCAGGCGATGCATCCCAACGCCAACGGCTACCTGGCCATCACCGACATCCTCCGGACCTGGGAGGCGGCGCAGACGCGCGTCGAGGCGACCGACGCGGTGAAGCGGCTCGTCGCCGAGCCGGCGTCCAGTGCCTCGGTGTCGTCGGTGCTGGGCTCCGCACTTCCCGCTCCGACGGCCGGCGTCAGTGTCGTCGCCGGGGGGAGCGCGACGTTGCAGCAGGGGCAGAGCGCGACGATTGACGCCACCGGCTTCGCGCCGAACACGCCGGTACTGCTCACCCTGCATTCCGTCCCGGTGGGGCTCGGCACCACCCTGGCCGACAGCAAGGGCGTCGTCCGTCTGCGCTCGATGATCCCGACCGATACCGAACCGGGCCGGCACCGCCTTATGGCGACCGGTGTCGACTCCTCCGGCGCGGACCGCGAGGTCGCGATCGACCTCACGGTCGTGCGGCCGATCCCGGTCTGGGTCGGGCTGGTCGGCGCGCTCGCAGCCCTCGCACTCCTGATCGCTGCCGGCCTCGTCATCGGCAGCCGGCCGCGGCGTCGACGACCTCACCCGCTGCCGGCGCCCTGAAGGCTTGAGTGGTCCACATCGCCAACGGATCAGTCTTCGCCTGCCGACCTTCGGCAACCTCCGCCTACGCGAGAGCAGCACGGATTGCGTCGACCAGTTCCTCAATCGTCGACCAGTTCCTCAATCAGGACGCGATCTTCGAGCCGGAGCGGGGACTTCGCAGCGGCAACGACTTGGTGGTTGTGCCCCGGGCAACAGATGTCTCACTCTGAAGCAGCGTCGGGTGCCCACCGACGCATTTTTTGACTTGCGCGAAGTGTGGAGGTCGAGTGCCTCGCGAGCAGAAGCGAATCACTCGTCTAAGAGCAGACGATCCTCGACCGCGTCGTCGACGGCGGCGCTCACACGGACGTCTCGCCCGCGCAGCACGACCCGGCCGACGAATTGGGTCCCCACGACCTGATTGAGGCGGCTTGCTAGCCAGTCCGCCGCACGGAGTCGAACCGCGGTCGGGAGGTCGCCAACTGACGCTTCGGTGAGGACGACGGCGTCGACCCCTCTGCTGCGCGCCGCGTTCAGGGCATGGTCGAGAGACTCAGAGAGTAGGGGTGCAATGGCGATCTCGTCGCGAAGCCGGCCCTCGAGCGCTGCGATGCGGGCGCGTTCCCAGATGTCGAGCGTCCTCTCGGACGCGATGAGCTCGAGCGTGGGGCCGGCCACCGCGAGCACCCGTCGGGCGGCGTCGCCTCGGGCGCGCACCTCCGTTTCGGCCAGATCGCGCTCAAGCGCTTGTCGCCGCTGTACCTCCGCGAACTCCGCCGCGGACCGCGCGGCGCGACGCAGTCCGATCGCGAACAGCGTGCCGATTAGCAGCACGCCGATCTGTCGCTCGACGAGACCGAGTCCGGCAAGCGGGCCCGCGCTGCCATTGATCGACCAGGCGAGGCAGACGACGGTGAGCGCACCCATGCTCACCCAGGCGAACGCGATGCGCTGGCGGAGAGTGAGGCCAATGCAGATCATCGTGCCTGCGCCGATCGGCCAGGAGGCGTAGCCAGGCCAGCCATCACTGGGCAGCCCGGGAATGACGACGGCGTTGCCCGCGACGACGAGCAACGCACTCGCGAGCGTCCACCTCAGCGTGAGGCGCCGTCCGCCGACGAGCACGACGATGACTGCAGCTGTCATGAGGGCTGTGAGGGCGACCGCGGTGAGCACGATCGGCGTGGGTCCCGGTCCGATCGCCAGAATGACGTGCACCACCGCGAATGCAACGAGCAGTATTCGGGCGAACCGGCTGTCGAGCGGAGGGGCCAGCAAGGCTGAATCAGTCATTGCGCGGGCCACCGCAACCGCACTGCGGTTCCACGACCGCGATGCGAGTACACGTCGGCAGCGCCATCCACGCTGCGCAAGCGGCCGACGATGCTGGCCGCGATCCCGAGCCGATTTGCCGGCACGGCATGCTCGTCGAATCCGACGCCGTCGTCGATCACAGCGATCTCCAGGACGTCCGGCCCGCGAGACACGTGGAGCTCGATCGAGGCTCCCGCGCCTCCGTGCCGTCTGCTGTTCCGGAGCGCCTCCCCGGTCGCGCCGACGAGCGCATCAATGACCTTGGGAGGCAACGGGGACGAGGGCGTGCCGTCGATCACCGCTCGCGCGGTCGGCGCAATCGTAGACAGCAGGGAGCGGAGCCGATCGAGCAGGACCGTATCGGGGAGACTTTGTTGCTCCTCACCTGGCTCAGTCAGTCGCCGCAGCTGTTCAAGGGCCTCAACGGCGTCGACCGCGGCCGATGTAGATGGGCCGCGGGCAGCGACGAGCAGCGTCGTCAGTACATGGTCGTGCACGAGCCCGTTCACCCTGGCTCGCTCGTCAGACCGAATGCGCTCGTCCTGAGCATCGTGCGTGGTTGACACGGCGGCCGCCGCCGCATCATCAACCGCCCTCCCTGCCCGCAGTGCACCCACCGCGAGCCCGGCGAACACGGCGCTGAACAGCACGGCGTAGAGCCCGTCCTGCAGCGGAATCAGGGCGAGCGGACCAGACTCGGTCGAGAACCGATCGACGGTCACCAGTGCGCCGGTCAGGACAACATCCGCCGTGAGAAGCGTGATGGGCAGCGCGAGAGCCGCTGCTGTGGTGCCGAGCGCCGTCAACTGCAGAGTCCAGGGCGAGGAACTCGCTGTGGCGGCCGCAGAGAAGACGATCGGCGTGGTCGCAAGGGTCAGCACATTGCCCACCGCTCCGCACGCGGCGACGGTCCGGATCGCGCGCACCGGAGAGACGGGGGAGATCCCACCGAGTAGAACGGGAATGCCGATCGTCGCCAGCAGGGAGGTCGCGTTCCACCAGGCCGGCGCTGCGGACAGCTGCTGCAGGATGGTCGGAAGGGTAAGGAAACCGAAGACCGCGCCGCCGACGCCGAAGAGCAGTCCGATCGTGCGGAGGATCCGGTCCTCCGCGCTCCTGTTCATTGCCTTCCCGGACCGGGAAGCAGACCGTCCTCGATCGCTCGCTTGTACAGGTCGACCTTCGTCGGTGCCGGTCGACCCGCTCGCGCGTACTTGGCCCGGATCCGGCGGACATAGTCTTCGAGCGTGCCCACCGTGATGTAGAGGGTGTCCGCGACCGTCTGTGACTTCGCTCCGTCGGCGAACAACTGGAGTACGCGAGCCTCTTGCGGGCTGAGCGCGGCGTCCGGGAGTCGTGGGTCGCTCTCGAGCGCGTGCGCCCACTCACTCGTGACGACGGGCAAACCCGTCGCGGCCTGCTCGATCGCGGTGATCATCACCTCGACCGGGGTGGACTTGCGTAGGACGCCGAGCACGTCAGCCCGCAGGGCCTCACGGACCAGATACGCATCCTCTGCCGAGGTGAAGACCAGTACCTCGCCGCCCGCGTCGCGGATCCGTTGCGCGTTGTCGGAGGGTGACGATCCATCAGCCAGCCGGAGATCCAACAGCACGAGGCCGGGGCGCGCATGCGCTGAAAGCAAGGCGTCGACGGTGGCGTAAGTCCCGCCCAGTCTGAGATCCGAGCGCCCGTCGAGGGCGGCGAGAAGCGCGTAGCCGACCAGTGGGTGGTCGTCCACCAACGTGACCGACGAGGTGGCTCCCGGAGGAGCTGGCATCGGGGTCTGTGCGTCCATCGATTCGCAGAATAGTGCGACCTCGCTCCCCAAGGTCCGAGCCGCGGTACGCACCGCTCGGACGGAACCTGATGCGAGAGGAGGAGACAGCGAGGCTTTACCGGACGCAGGAGACCTCATGACCGATCGGCGTCGCGACAGCGTGCTCGGAGCGTAAGTGTCGATCGGCCTTCTCACGGGGCCACCGGTGTGCGCTCTGCGAGCTGCGTCGTCATGCGACGGAGCGGTTCGCTCAACGAGTCGTCCCCACCGATATCGAATAACTCGACGACGTAGAAGTAGTTGCCGGGGCGGAACACGATGGCCTCCGTGCGTGTCCCACCCACGACAATGGTCGCGTCGCCAACCTTCGAGCAGATCGCCCCCAAGCCGCCGCTCGTGCTTGCGGCCGATCTTGCAGCGCTGCAGGCATTTTTAGCGCCGTCGGTAGAATTCGGAGCAGTCCAAGAGATGCCCGTCGAGGTCCACCCATAGCTTCCTGTCGCGCTGTACGGGCGGAAGTCGAACTCGACCTGCACGGGAAGGTCTTGCCCCTCCTGTGAATACTCGCAGGCGGTCGAGTCATCGTCACCAGCTGCCGGGCCCGTAAACTTCAGACCCTTCGGCCGCCAGGCCTCGTTCACTTCGGCAAGGGTGAGCATGCAGGAGCTCTGCCAGGTCAGGGTGGATCCCGTGCCCGCACCCGGCACGGCAGAGGCTGTCATTCCGGGGGAGCCGTCGAACTGCCCCGCGAGGAGTACGAGCTGCGCCCCGCCGAAGTACTCAGACCAGTTCTGATCGTGCGCCGCGAAGGTGTCGACCTCGGCGTCGGCGGAGCCCGAGGAGAATGATCTGCCACCACTCGATGGCCGGAACCCGGCGGTCATGAATGCCTTGCCGACCGAGTTAGCGAAAGAAGCACCCTGCGTCGGCCAATACACATAGAAGGCGGTCGAGTTCGCCGTGTCCCCATCGACGGTCAGCACACACGCGGAGGCATCTGGCAGCTCGACGGCCAAGGCTGCATCCAGCACGCGGAGGTCGTACTGCTTGGACGCGCCATGAGCGGTTTCGGTGTCGTCGATCAGACCTTGAGGGCAGCCTGGGGAGCTGGCCGCCGAGCTCCGGCTCGCGACTGCTGCGCCCGTCGCGAGCGGTCCACTCGACGCCGCAGGGGTGCACGACGCGAGGCTCAGGGTGAGGACGACCGCACCGAGGACCAAGCCCATCCGCGCCCACGCACTTGGCCGCCATAACGGCGCCGGCGGGCACTCGTCATTCCGGCTGATGGCGCTCTCCTGTTCCCCTCGACTGCGCGAATTCGTTTGTGAAGTGCAACCAGGCCAAGCGGGCCGGACAGGACCGACCCGAGGTGGCGATCCCCCGAAGCGAACGCGTGCGCAGACAGGCATCGCGAGGGACAGCCAACACAGTGACCTCTGCGCCCGGAGTTTGCTGCCTATGGATTCCCGGGCTCGGCTTCGGTTCCTAGTGCCGGACGGCGAGCGTGCCTAGGAAACCCTGGCTGGCCAGACGCTCCGACAACGTCGTAGTTTGCGAAACCCCAACCCGAAGGAGGCGGTCGCCTTGGCATCGCATAAGCACGCAAAGAACGGACTTCTGGCGAGGACGACTTCCTCGGCGACCGACGTCCTGCAGATGGCCGAGGCCGTCGCAACTTCCCAGCAGACCGACTGGTTCCGGGGGCTCGGCCCGCTCACCGTTACCAACCGGGGCGCGAGCGCTATGGAATTCACGGTGTTGGGTGGCCTCGGAGGCAAGTACAAGCAGATCGTCTTCACGGTGTCGACCGGAACAGACGCGAGCACCACGACCGTGCGCACGGCGATCTCCTTCTACCGGACGAGCCAGAACACGATCATGGGATTCATCCCGGCCGGGCCGAAGCTGATGAACAACTACTCGACGTACAAGCTGTTCCTCGAACGGCTGTCTGCCACCCTGAAGGACAGCGACGCGAACGCCTCCATCGTCATCTCTGACACGGCAGACTCCGACCCGGTGCCGCCTGCCTACTCGCCGGCCCGGGACTGATCGCGATGCAGGGCCGAAAGGTGCTCGGCTGGGCCGGGCTTGTCGGCGGCGGCCTCCTGCTGCTCATCGGCGCCAGTTGGGGCCACGCCGGCTACTACGAATCGCAGACCCCGATCCTGCTGCTCCTCGTCTTTGGTGGTGGCGCGATCGCCGTCGGTGGGGGCCTCCTACTGCGCAAGCCGAAGCAGGAAGTGACGCCCGTGGCCTGGCGCCCGCCGGTGGACGACAGCGATGAGTAGCGCCCTCGCCGCGGGGCGGCAACGCCGACCGAAGCGCCCCCAGAACGACTCACAGAGGGCGTCAGACAGATCGAAGGAGGAACCCGTGCGTGTCTCGCTTCGCACTGCTCTGATCGTTCTCGCTATGAGTTGCGCGGGGCTGCTGCTGTCCGGCTGCTCCTCCGCGCCGTCCGTGACGGGTGTCTGGTCCGCTTCGGACGGTTCAGCGGACAAGGTGATCGGGGACGACGGTCAGTGCAGCGGCATGTATTACGCCAACGGCTCCGTGCTCGACATCGGCGGCGGGGAGACCTGCACGTTGGGATCGAAAGAATCGGACGGCACATATCCGCTCGTCGTGCGGCAGCCCCCGAACCAGGAGACTCTCGAAGTGACATTCGACGGCGACACAATGAAGTTCAACTCGGGTGGGAAGCAGATCGTTCTCACGAAGCGGTGAGACAGAGCTTGCTGATAGATGTCGCGTCCGTCGATCATCGTCAGCATTGCGAACGGCGGAGCCGTTCGCGACAGCAACTGAGACGACAAGGGAACGATCTTGCAAGGTGCGTCTTCGGTCCGGAATAACTGGATGGCCGGGCGCAACGGCACGACGATGCGGATCACCGGATCAAGAGCCAGGGCTGAGGCGCACATTGTTGACGGTCCACAGACAGAGGGATGTACCCAGCCCGATCGCCGCGGTCGACGGCCCTGTTCGAACAACACCTGGACTTCTCGTTGAAGCGCACTGTGATCATCATCGCGTCGGTCGTCGTTCTCGTCGCTGCTGTGGGCGTCGGGTACTTGCTCCTCGCCTCTGGAGGCGGGCTTCCGCTGTCAACGGGGACCTCCTCAGCGGCACCATCAGCCATCTCGTCCGTGCAGGAGGGGAGGGACGCGTCGAACGCGCTCACGAAGCTGACGTCCGATCCGGGATCGTTGGTTCCCAAGGACCAGAAGAGGTCGGTGAACATCGCCGACGCGGTGCCCACTGGATCGACGATCCAAGTGCAGGCGAATTCGTGGGCGGTGGCGTCGCGAACGAGCGGCACGCTGGTCGCCACATTGACGAGCCCAGGGCACATGGCCGCGACGTACCTCGTGTCCATGTTGAAGGAGGACGGTCGATGGGTCGTCCTCGGAACCATCCCGGTCGAGCGGTGATACGCCGAGGCATCGCGCTGATCGTCACCCCGGTCATCCTCATCGCCGCCGCGATCGCCGGGATCGGCTCACCCACCACGGCGATCGCCGCCGCCTTGGGTTCCACCCCGTCGACGACAGAGTGCACGACGTCCGAACTTCACCTCGCTCCCCGGCTGCAGAACAGCCCCGACCTGGACCCGAACGGGCATCCCATCACGATCTCGCCTGGGCCGTCGGGCATGTTCGTGCCCGTCGTCGTGGTCAATGGATGGAACGGTCGGTCGTTCCACGACGACTCCCGAGCCGGGAACTTCTCCGGAAGGATCGACCTGACGGCCAACGCGGTCGGGACGGTGGCGGCTCGCACGTCCCTCATCGGCCAGCTGCAGGACATGGCTGGATCTGCCGTGTACACATTCGATTACCACCAGTGGTCGGACAGATGGGTCACCGATCCGCACATCGGTGACGCGCTCGCCACCGCGATCGACTGCCTGTACACGGCATCAGGTCAGAAGGTCATCCTCGTCGCGCACTCCATGGGCGGTCTCGCGATCGAGCAGACTTTTTCGCGGTCCCTCCCAGGAGCGGCCAGCCGCGCCGGGGAGATCAGCACAATCGTGACGATGGGGACTCCGTTTAAGGGGTCTGTGATGGATAGCCTCGCTCACGGCACCGTCGTAGCCGACGGAGTCACCGGAGCCCTGGGCGGGTCTCCGTTCCTCACGCTGACAACCGCGATCCTTGCTGCCTGTGGCCGGATAAGTACAGCCGACGCTGACAGCATCTGCACCAAGGTCAATGCGCTGACGCCCGTGACCACCATCGAATCTGACGCCGCGAACGCGCTCCAGTATGGGTCCGCACAGATTCGGAAGCTGCCGTCCATCCCGACGTCGATCCACCTCGTGCAGCTGGCGGGGAACGCGGACTACAGCACCTCGCACTCCTGGTTCCGGGAGGTCGACGCGGCGGTCACATTGCATCTCGGAGACACCATCGTCACGTCGGGATCCGCGATCCCGTCGCCCGGTCGTGAGCACAGCCAGGTCGCGTGCGCCTATACAGTGAACGCCTCGCGGGCTGTCGGCGATGAAGCCGGTGTGATCCTCGGCGTCGTCTCAAAGGTGGACGCGCAGCGATTCAGTGTTCCGATCGTCGACAGCAGCGTTCCCTGCGGACACGGTCAACTCACTCGAGACATCGAGCTCACGAACGATGCTCTCGGCGCCGTGTACGACGACATCCACGCCCGGGTAGAGGCGTCGCTCAAGGCGGCGGTCGAATCGATTACCGTGCCCGCTGGGGTCTGCTACGACAAGCCTGCAATGCTGAACAAGGGCGCCTTCACTATCCCCGGCACGAACGGCGACGGCGGTATCGGCACAGTGCCCTTCTATGACGGCGATGACGTGAGCAATCCGACCTCGACCTCGATCGCGCTTCTTGCCGACGGTCGATCGCAGATGTCGGACGCCGATCGGGGAGCCATCGCTGTCAGTCTCGGCTGCTCGGCCTCCGGAGCCGGAGGTGGGTACTCCTACATTGCGGTGTACACCAACGATCTCCGTGTCATTGGCCTCATCGATCCGGGGAGGCTCACCACCGCTGGAGGGGCGGGACTTCCCGGCTTCAGCAATGCCTCGTTTGCAAATGGAAAATTGCGAACCGACGTCGGATGGATGGCGTTCACGACAGCGGGCGCATGTCCGCTGACCAAGGTGCGGACCGATTACGCCGTGCTACCCGCGACGACGCTCGCCCACGGTCCACTGACGACGTTGCAAGGCGACCCGAGTTGTGGCGCGCCGAGCGCGTCGACGAAGCAGGACAGCACCGCTGTCGCACTCTCCAACTACTTGGATACGAGCGGCCTCTTCGACTCGAATTCGGGTCTTGTCTATAGCTGGGACGCGCCCGATCACTCGGTGCGGTGCTCGACATTCAAGGTGCAGGGTCCGTCGGATGCACCTGCGGTGGGTTGCATGGCGATCAATCCGAGTTGGAAGTTGACGTACCGGACACCGTGCCACGCTGGCGACTGGTCGGGATTCAACTACGACGAAGGTGGGATCGGACCAGGGTGCGGGAACGCACCGATCTCCGTGCGCGGCTATTCGTTCAAGGCCAAGGTGTTGCCGAAGGGTGAGACCATCGCCGTGAACGGACTTACGTGCAAGTCCGCAGCCGCTGCCATGACCTGCACGTACACGATCTATGACAGCAACGTGAAGAAGGTCCAGGGTTTCACCCTCTCGAGGTCGATGTTCAGCGTCAGGCCGTCGTACGCGATCGTGCGATGACGGCCGCTGCTTCGGGCCGCGCTCTACTCGGGGACGTCGAGACCGCTTGCTCCAGAGGCACAAAAATCCGGAAACCCTGGAACCGAGGGGCACGTTCAAGGACCGTCTTGCCTCGTTCACGGAGTTGGTGTTGACGTGGTCGGCGTGACGCCCCGCTCTCTGTGGCGCTGCCTGCTGGGTCGTGCCGCAGGGGCTACGAAGCCGAGGGTGGGAGCGTCGATCCAGGCGGGAACCACGCCGTTTGGAACATTTCGAGAAAGGCCAGGTCGGGTACCGGCGTCACCGTCCAAAGCGCTACTCCCGGGTGTCGCAAGAAATACAGCTCCTTCTCGATGGCTTCGATCTCCTGCATGGCCGAATCAACGTCCCGGTAGGTGACGACCGTCCCGCTGGGCTTGTGCGAGGTGTGAGCGATGTTCTCGTCGACGAACGACTTGACTCCCGAGGCTGCTGCTGCGAGCCGTATCCGTCGTCCGGCGAGCACCTTTCGCTCGAGGTTCTCGCCTCCGTGGGGTGCGAACGTATGAAACCCAGACGCATCGTCGGGGCCCTGGTCGCCGTGGGCTTGCACGTTGAGCTCTGCGTATCGGGAGCGTGTAATGAGCGACAGGTCGGCCTCGAGGTCTCTGACACACCCTGTGAGACTCACGACGTCTCGCCTGGTGTCGACCTCGCGTCGTACGAAGGAGCCGATGTACGCGACGTACGTCGTGTTGAGGTAGTTGACCAAGGTGGGCTGCTTCTTTACCCCGGACTGATCGATCACCGCGTTGATCGTCCGCCACATCCACCGGTAGTAGTGGGCCTGGTACGCGGCCTCCATCGTTCGGTCGAACTTGGTACACCAGCGCGCCCAGGAGTCGGTCATGGCGGTTGCCCCTTCTGCTCAAATCGGCGGGAGAGATCCTCGCTCAGTGTCGCTCGCTGTCCCGACCTACCGCTTGCTGAGCGGTCGGCGAAAACTCGGCTGTTCACCACTCGAAACCAGTCGAGATCGTCCGAGGTAGCCAGTGCCGTCGAGGTGCACAAATGCAACGCGATCGAGCAGAAGTCGATCTGATCAGCGTTTTCTCGAGGCGACTCGAGGTTAAGGATTCCCTGGTCCGGCCCCCAATCTGGTCCAGTGGGTTCCGGGTTCAAGTCCCGGGGGGTGTACCACCGAAGGCGCTCGAGGGCCCGTAACTCCTAGGAGTACGGGCCCTCGTTGCATCCCTCCCACCGCCAGATCGCACTCAAGTCGTCACAAACTCGTCGTATACCCCCATCCGATTGATGCGGGCGTGTGCCGCGCACCCGTCCGGCATGGTCTCCTCCTCGCTACTGCTCCTCGCGGAGTTCTGGCTGGCGGAGGTGCATATCTCCGTCAAGCAGGCGCCGCAGACTCTCGACGCCTATGAGCAGAACCTCCGCACGGTCGTGCTGCCCGCGCTCGGGAAGCTGCGACTGCGGGAGGTGACCGGGGGCCGCGTCGACCGGTTTCTGGAAGCCCTCGCGCCGGTGCATTCCGCCCATGCGCGCAGGGCGCGGGGTGTGCTCGGGCTGCTGATGAAGGTCGCCGTGCGCCATGACGCGATCGACCGGAACCCGGTCCGCGACTCCGCACCCATCCCGCTGCCGCGCAAGGAGGTCCGCGCGCTCGATCAGACGCAGCTCGAGACCAATCACACCCATCGCGCGAGCCGACCGTCTGTATGGGGCACCGGCTAACCGAGGTATCGACTGGTTTATATCTACTTTAGAGTTGCTAAAGTAGATTCGGGTCGAGGGTGGTAATCGCTGTGGCGGACTTCGTAGAGCTGTTCTGGCATCCGGTCGACGACGCCGGGCTGAGCCGGCGTGATCGAGCACCGGGGCGATACCGCGCCTACGTCCCCGACGAGTTGGGGCAGGGCCTGCCCGCTCTCGGCCTCGCGGCCCGGCAGGCGTCGGAGGACGCGTTGGCGATCCTGGCTCGCGCCGACGAGCGGGTCGGCCGGCGTGGCGGGTACCTGCATCATCTGCTGATCCGGTCGGAGAGCATCTCGTCGTCGTGGATCGAGGGGAACCGGGTCACCCCGAAGCGGCTCGCCATCGCCGAAGCACTGCGGCAAGGCAGCCGGGTCGCGCTGGACGTGATCGCCAACGTGCAGGCGACGGAGAACGCCATCGCCTCGCTCGCTAATCCGGGTCGCCCGATCGAGGTCGCGGACCTTGTGGCGTTGCAGCACGTGATCGAGCCCTCGCTGGCGTCCGGCCTCCGTACCGAGCAGAACTGGGTCGGTGGACCGGGATGGAGCCCGCTGCGCGCCGACTTCGTCCCGCCTCCCGAGACCGAGGTGCCGCGCCTGGTCGCGGACCTAGCTGGGTTCCTCACGGCGACCGACGGCAACCCGGTGGTGCGGGCGGCGATCGCCCACGCGCAGTTCGAGACGATCCACCCGTTCATCGACGGCAACGGCCGAACCGGACGCGCGCTGATCCACACCGTGCTGAGCCGCGGCGACGCGCTCCGGAACACGCTGATCCCCATCAGCACCGTCTTCGCCAGCGACACCAACGCGTACATCGCGGGGCTGACCGCCTTTCGGGACGATCCGATCCGGTTGGACGACTGGGTGATCGCATTCGCGGCGGCGGCGGAGCTCGCTGCTGCCAACGCGGTGCGCCTCGCCGACGACATCGAGGCCGTCGACCGGGCCAGCATGGGAGAGCTCCTGGCCTATCGGACGAAGCAGGGCCTGTCACCGGCCGCACCGCGAAGCGACTCCGTCGTGCTGCGGATCCTCGGCAG
>NZ_CAXTHO010000033.1:0-9337 GCF_964244015.1 uncultured Amnibacterium sp.
TCGCGAAGTTCGCGTCGATGACGTCGACGACACCCGCGGTGAGGATGACCCGGAAGCCGGTCTCGCTGGGACGGAAGCCGATCGCGGCACCGCTGCCCGGGTAGAGCCGGCTTCGGCTGGCCACGACGTCCGGGCCGCTCACGGGCTCGCGCGCCGTCCGCGCTGCGCCGACGAGCACGACGGCCGCCGCCCCGTCGCCGAACAGCCCGCTGGCGACGAGGTTGTCCATCGAGTCGTCGTCCTTCTGGACCGTGAGGGAGCACAGCTCGACGGACACGAGCAGGGCGACGCCGTCGGGCTGCCCGGCCAGGAAGTCGTTCACCCGCGCGATCCCGCTCGCTCCCGCGACGCAGCCGAGACCGAACATCGGCATGCGCTTGACGTCGTCCCGCATCCCGAGGCGCGGAACCAGCAGCGCGTCCACGCTCGGCGCGGACATGCCGGTGACGGACGTGAAGACGATCAGGTCCACCTCGTCCGCCCGGATGCCCGCCTGGAGGAGCGCGGAGCGGGCCGCCGTCTCGGCGAGACCGGTCGCCTCGGCGACGAACCGGTCGTTCGACTGACCGAACGTCAGCGCGGCGCGGTACTCCTCCAGCGGCAGCACGAGATGGCGGGTGCTGACGCGAGCGGAGGCGTGCATGCGACGCATCAGCGCCTGGCGGCGTGGATCCTGCGCGACCATCGGCGCGAGCATGTCGGTGATGGCCTGCTGGGAGTACGCGTGCTCGGGCAGGGCCGTCGCGACGGCGGCGATGCGGGACACCTGCCGAACCGTACCCCGCGAACACCGTGGCTCGGCGTGCACCGGTGCGCCGCCTCCGCTCACTAGTGTCCCGTCACGTGGCGATCGTCGACAACGCGGTGTACGTGGACGGGAAGCGGACCCCGGACCCCACGAGCCTGTCCGAGACATACGACCTCGTGCGCGAACAGCACGGGTTCGGCTGGATCGGCCTCTACCGGCCGGACCCGGCGGAGCTGGAGTCGGTCGCGGACGCGTTCGCGCTGCACCCCCTCGCGGTCGAGGACGCGCAGGAGGGGCACCAGCGCCCGAAGATCGAGCGCTACGGCGGCGACCGGTTCGTCGTGCTCCGTCCCGCGAGATACATCGACCAGGAGGAGCGCGTCGACTTCGGGGAGGTCGACCTCTTCCTCGGCCCCGACTTCGTCGTCGCGGTGCGGCACGCGGAGGCACCGGATCTGAAGGCGGTGCGGGCGCGCCTCGAATCCGAGCCGACGCTGCTCGCGGCCGGGCCGCTGTCGGTGCTGTACGCCGTCGCCGACCGGGTCGTCGACGACTACGGACCGGTCGTGAACGGCCTCGAGAACGACATCGACGAGATCGAGGACCAGCTGTTCGCGGGCGAGGCGTCGGTTTCGCAGCGCATCTACGAGCTGACCCGCGAGGTGATCACCTTCCAGCGCGCGATCGAACCGCTCGCCGGCGTGCTGTCGCAGGTCCGCACGGAGATCGACGGTCAGGAGGAACTGATCGAGATCCGCCGCGGCCTGCGCGACGTGCTCGACCACGTGACGAGGATCCAGGAGCGGGTGGAGGGCTTTCGGGTGCTGCTGCAGAACGCGCTGACCGTGAACTCGACGCTGGTCGGCCAGCGGCAGAACGATCAGATCGAGAAGCTCACCCGCGACTCGCTCGAGCAGGGCAACCAGGTGAAGAAGGTGTCCTCCTGGGCGGCCATCGGCTTCTTCCCCGCCAGCCTCGCGTCGATCTGGGGCATGAACTTCGAGGACATGCCCGAACTCAAGTGGGCCTTCGGCTACCCGCTCGCGCTGCTCGCGATGCTCACGCTCGGCATCGTGCTCTACGTGACGTTCAAGCGGCGGAACTGGCTGTAGCAGCGCAGTTTCATATATCCGGGGATTCCGGAGCGGAGCGACCGGATCCCCGGATATATGAAGACGAACTACTCGATCAGCGACGCCGTCAGCGTGATGTCGACGCCGGTGAGCGCCTTGCTGACCGGGCAGCCGACCTTGGCGGCCTGCGCGGCGGCCTCGAATCCGGCGGCGTCGAGACCCTCCACCTCGCCCTTGACCGTCAGCGCGATCCCGGTCAGCGCGAAGCCGCCCTTCTCGCTGTCCGGTCCGAGGGAGACGTCGGCGGAGACCTCGAGCGAGTGCGGCGTGCCGCCTGCCTCCGCGATCTCGGCCGAGAGCTGCATCGCGAAGCACGCCGAGTGGGCCGCGGCGATCAGCTCCTCCGGGCTGGTGGTGCCACCGGCGTCGTCCGCCGCGCGACGCGGGAACGAGACGTCGTAGGTGCCGACCTTCGAGCTGCTCAGCTCGACCTGGCCGGTACCGTCCTGCAGGCCGCCGTCCCAAGCGGTGCGTGCGGTGCGAGTGGGCATGGATGATCCTTCCGTCGTCGGTGACGGCTCGTCCTCGTGCCGCGGTCAGAGGCTAGGCGCGGGTCCCTGAGCGTCCGGCGGAGTCCTGCTCGGCCAACGCCGCGAGCCGTTTGCGCGCCTGCTGCGGAGCGGTCGCCTCGCCGAGGAGCGCGACGGATGCCTTCAGCACCAGCCGGGTCGCGGCCTCCTCGACACCGAGCACGCGCCGGAGGCCGAGCTGCTCGCGCTCCCAGTCGGGCAAGGTCGCGACCGCGCCGCGGAACAGCGCCGGGTAGGTGGCCCGGATCAGCGCGGGCAGCGGCGGGCGACGGATGAAGCCGACCGTCTCCCGCACCACCGTGTCGACCCGGAGGATCCCCGCATCGCGGATCGAGCCGAGCCGCTGCTCGAGCTCCGCGACGCTCCTCGGCGGATCCGGGACGCCCATCAGCTCGCCGGCGACCGCCCAGTCGCGCACATACGCGTCCGGCCCGCCGGGGATCGGCCGGCCGCCGAACCGCTGGAACGCGCGGAGGAACGAGTCGGCGAACGCGAGATGGACCCACGTCACGAGATCGGCGTCCTGCGCGGCGTACGGCACGGTGCGCCCGTCCGTCGTCGCGTAGGTACCCTGCACTCGCTCGTGCAGGTGCCGGACCCAGCGGCTGGCCGAGTCGGCCTGCTCCCGGCTGCCGTAGGTGACCGTGGTGATCCACCGGATCGTGCCGTTCAACCGGCCGAGGGGGTCCTCGCGGTACCGCGAGTGGTCGTGCACGCCGGCCATCGCGCCGGGATGCAGCGCCTGCATCAGCAGCGCGCGGGGGCCGGCGACGAGCGTCGCGATGTCGCGGTGCACCTCCCAGACGGCGCTGCCCTCCGCGAAGTACCCGGCGTCGGTGCCGTGCGAGAGCTGCTCGACCCAGTCCGGCAGGCCGGTCGGCTGCCCGTACAGCACCTCGAGGAGGCGGGTACGAAGTCGGTCGGTCAGCATCACTGCATCATCCTGGATCGGCCCGCGCCGACGTGCGCGACGCGGGTCGACGCGGAGGGGATCCGCAGCGTGCGGGAGCGACGGGCTAGAAGTCCCCGCCGAAGTCGCCGAAGCCGCCGCCGAGGTCGGAGGCGACGTCCTCGATCCCGCCGCTCGCGTCCGACGCGACGTCACCGATGCCGGGCAGCACCATGTCCGCGATCGCGGAGCCGATCACGACGCCGGCCACGGTGCCGAGCAGGGACCCGCCGAGCATCGTGCCGAGCCCGGCGCCGCGGGAGCCGGCCGAGCCCGAGCCGAAGGTGTGCTCGAGGAACCCGGGCTGCCGCAGCTCGGAGCGGGTGGCACTGCGGGCGAGCGTGCGCGGGTCGTCGGCAGCGGGACGATCGGAGGCGGCTGCGTTCCGCGACAGCTCCTCGAACACCAGCCGGCGCTGCTGCGGGGTCAGCGTCGCGAACGCCTCGGCGTGCACCTCCTCGACGGCGTCGGGCGCCGCGGTGCGCAGCAGGTACCGGTACCGCTCGACCGCGATCTCGTCCTCCGAACGGACGGTCACGGATGCCGGGTACCCGCGCACCGACCGCGACGGCGCGTCGTCGTGCAGGTAGCTCCTCAGACGTTCCAGCAGGCCCATCACGTCGTCCCTCCTCGGCCGAACCGCCTGCGACGGTAGAGGCTCTGCCCCGCGGCCGCGACGTCCGGACCTGTGGATCGGCTATGACCCACGGAAGCTCCAGTCGCCGTCCGTACCCTCGCCGAATCGACAGCGGAGGAGGACGCCCCATGACCCGGTTCGGGTACACGATGATGACGGAGCAGAGCGGCCCGAAGGAGGTCGTGCGCTACGCGATCCAGGCGGAGGAGGTCGGGTTCGACTTCGCGGTGTCGAGCGACCACTTCTCGCCGTGGCTGACCGAGCAGGGCCACGCCGGCTACGCCTGGTCGATGCTCGGGGCGATCGCGCACGCGACCGAGCGGATGGAGCTGATGACCTACGTCACCTGCCCGACCATCCGCTACCACCCCGCCGTCGTGGCGCAGAAGGCCGCGACGCTGCAGATCCTCGCCGACGGCCGCTTCACCCTGGGCCTCGGGTCGGGCGAGAACCTCAACGAGCACATCACCGGCGAGGGCTGGCCGCCGGTCGCGCAGCGCCAGGACATGCTCGAGGAGGCGGTGCACATCATCCGGGCGCTGCACACCGGCGAGCTGGTCACCTGGCAGGGCGAGCACTTCCGCGTCGACTCCGCCAGGGTCTGGGACGTCCCCGACGGCGGAGTTCCCATCGGCCTCGCCGTCGGCGGCCCCAAGGCCGTCGAGCGGTTCGCGCCGCTCGGCGATCATCTGATCGCGACGGACCCGGAGCCCGATCTGATCGAGGGGTGGCACGCAGCCCACCCGGGCGGCGGCTCGCGCGCGATCGGCCAGATCCCGATCTGCTGGGCGCCGACGAAGGACCAGGCGCTCGATCTCGCCCACGAGCAGTTCCGCTGGTTCGCCGGCGGCTGGGCGGTCAACGCCGACCTGCCGACCCCGCACGGCTTCCACGGCGCTTCGCAGTTCGTACGCCGGGAGGACGTCGCTGAGACGATCGCCTGCGGGCCGGATCTCGACGAGCTGGTGGAGGGCGTCCGACCGCTCTGGGAGGCGGGCTTCACGGACATCGCCGTCATCCAGGTCGGCGACGTCCTGCAGCAGCGCTTCCTCGACGAGGTGGCCGGCCCGCTGCTGGAGAAGCTCCGCGCAGCGGCCCCGCGAACCTGACCTCGGCTCCGGCTAGATCCCAGCTCCGGCCCGACCTCAGCTCTGGCCGCGGCCGGTCTTCTCCTGCAGGCGTTCGATCTGCTCGGACGCCTCCGCCTTGGTGATGTCGGCGGGGATCTGCTCGCCGGCATCACGGGCGAGGGTGTCGATGTAGCTCTTCTGCGCGCCCGTGGCGGGCTCGTCGCCCGTCACCCACGTGCTCGGATCCTTCTCGGTCGTGTTCTTCTCGGGGCCGCCCAGCATCTCGCCCGTGTCATCGCTCATGCGCCGACTGTAGAACGCGTCTCCGACAGAACGCTGGCGGTCACCTCGTGAACAGGGGGCTGTCGTCGAGACCGGCCAGCAGAGCCGCGACGTCGTCGTACACCGCCACGGCACCGGCATCGCGCAGCTCGGCCGCCCCGTACCCGCCCGACAGCACGCCGATGCAGCGCACGCCGGCCCTCCCGCAGGCCTCCACGTCCCACGAGGCATCGCCGACCATGACCGCCTCGTCGGCGGACACGCCGGCCTTCTCGAGCGCGACCTGCACGACGTCGGGCGCGGGCTTCGCCGTCTCGACGTCCTCGCCCGTCGTCACCGTCGACACCACATCACCCGCCTCCAGCACCTCGACGAGCATGTCGAACTCCTCCTGCGGCGCGGAGGTGGCCAGCACGACCTGCACCCCGCGTCCGGCGATCTCGCGCAGCAGCTCGAGGGCGCCGATGAACCGGCGCATCCGACCGCGCTCGGCCGCGTAGTGGACCGCGTGGCGGTCCTTCGCGGCGTCGCCGAGCCGTTCCGCCTCGTCGCCGAGCAGGGTCTCGAGCAGCTTCGCGGAGTCCATCCCGATCGCCCGGTGCACCCGCCAGGCGTCGACCGGGTGATCGATGTCCATGAACGCCTGGAGCCAGGCGTCGACATGCAGGTAGTTCGTGTCGGCCAGGGTGCCGTCGATGTCGAAGAGGACGGCCTTGCAGGTGGAAATCGGCATCGTGGATGGAAGCAGCCGAGGATGGGAGGGTGCCTGTCCGCCTGCTCGTCCTCGCCGACACCCATCTCCCGAAGCGCGCGAAGCGGCTGCCCGACGTCGTGCTCGCCGCCCTCGCCGACACGGACGGCGTGATCCACGCCGGCGACTGGGTCGACGAGGCGACCCTCGACCTGCTCCTGGCGCACTCGCCCCTCGTGATCGGTGTGGCCGGGAACAACGACGGTGCCGAGCTGCACGCCCGCCTGCCCGAGGTCGCCACTGCCACGATCGACGGCGTGCGACTCGCGGTCGTGCACGAGACCGGGCCCGCGACCGGGCGGGAGCGACGGATGGAGGACCGCTTCCCCGACACCGATGTGCTCGTGTTCGGGCACTCCCACATCCCGTGGGACTCCACGGCGCCGCGCGGCCTGCGCCTCCTGAACCCCGGCTCCCCCACCGACCGCCGCCGGCAGCCGTCCTGCACCTACGGCGTGCTGACGCTCGACTCGGGCTCGACGACCTGGGAGCTGCAGACGGTCCGACCCTCCGTTTTGTAGGCAGGTTCTGCCTACAAAACGGAGAGTGCTACGCCGTGACGAAGTCGATCAGCTGCTCGACGCGGCCGAGCAGCGCCGGTTCGAGATGGCCGAAGTGGTCGACGCGTCCGAGGATCCGCTGCCACGCCCGTGCGATGTCCGCCTGGTCCTCGTGCGGCCAGCCGAGGGCCTGGCAGATGCCGTGCTTCCACTCGATGCCGCGCGGGATCACCGGCCAGGCCTTCATCCCGAGCCGCTCGGGCTTCACGGCCTGCCAGATGTCGATGTAGGGGTGGCCGACCACGAGCACGGTGTCGCCCCACGGCTTGATCGCGGCGTCCGTGAGGCGGGTCTCCTTGCTGCCGGCGACCAGGTGATCGACGAGCACCCCGACCTTCCGGGTCGGCTCGGGCTCGAACACGCGCAGCACCTCGTCGAGGTGGTCGACCCCCTGCAGGTACTCCACCGCGACGCCCTCGATGCGCAGGTCGTGGCCCCAGACCTTCTCGATGAGATCCGCGTCGTGGCGGCCCTCGACGAAGATGCGGCTGCCGCGGGCGACGCGCGCCTTCGCGCCCTGCACCGCGAACGAGCCCGACGCACTCCGGAGGGGACCCGCGGACTTCGGCTGCACCTTCGGCACCCGCAGCGCGACCGCCTTGCCGTCGATCAGGAACCCGGGACCGATCGGGAACACCCGGACCTTGCCGCGGCGGTCCTCGAGGCGGACCATCCGTCCCTCGACGCCGACGACCGCACCGACGAAGCCGCTCGCGACCTCCTCCACGACGACGCCCCGCAGCGCCTCCACGACCTGGGGCGGCGGCGCCTTCTTCTTCCAGCCGCCGTCGGCGAGGACGTCCGTTCCGTACCGGTCCATGTTCACGCGGACGACGGTAGGCGGCGGTCCCGAAGGGGACACGGAGCCCGTCCGGCATGGCGTGGCACGTCGTCCACTTCGTCGCTCAGGCCTCGCCGATGTCCTCGTTCCAGAGGGCCGGGTTCGCGGTGATGAAGTCGCCCATCATCGTGATCAGACCCGGGTCGTTCAGCACCGTGAGGTGGGTGCCGTGCTCGGCGATCCAGTCCTGCCCGCCAAGGAAGTTCACGTCGTCGCCGACGATCACCCGCCCGATGCCGAACTGCCGCACCAGCCCGGAGCAGTACCAACAGGGCGACAGCGTCGTCGCCATCGTCGTATCCCGGTACGAGCGCTGCCGCCCAGCGTCGCGGAACGCATCCGTCTCGCCGTGCACGGAAGCGTCGTCGTGCTGGACCCGCCGGTTGCGTCCCGCGCCCAGCAGCCGGTCGTCGCCGTCGAACAGAGCGGCGCCGATCGGGATGCCGCCCTCCGCGAGGCCGATCAGCGCCTGCTCGGCCGCGACCGCGAGCTTCTCCGCATCGGTGCGGTAGCGGACCTCGCCGCTCACGCGTCGCTCGCCGCGTCGACGCGGACGGGTTCCTCGTACCCGCTCGCGGGCGGTGGCGCACCCTTCGCGGGCGTGAACACCGGCACGAGCACAAGAGAGAGCACCACGGCGAGCACGACCCCGACGAGCAGGCCGGTGGACAGCGTCGGGTTCGCGAACAGCCGGATCGAAAGGACCATCGCGACCACCATCGCGATCGGACCGGCCAGGTTCACGGACCGGGCGTCGTCCGCGAGGTACGACGCGACGGCGAGCAGTCGCCAGGTCGAGCCGTGGTGCTCGCCGAACGGCTGCTTCGCGGGAGCCCCGAGCGTGGTCATAGCCGGAGCATAGAAGGCGGGTGCCTCGCTGGACGAGGCTGTCACCGGCCCGACCGGAGCTCGTCACGCGGGCGAAACAGGCGGCCCCGACCCCGTACGGCAGCGCGCACCGCGCGGAGGGTCGAGCGGTGCCGACGCCACCCGCCGAAATCGAGATCGACGCGCCGCTGGTGCGCCGCCTGCTCGCAGCGCAGCACCCCGATCTCGCATCCCTTCCGCTGCGGCTCGTCGCGAACGGCTGGGACAATGCCGTGTTCCGGCTCGGCGACGACCTCGCCGTGCGGGTGCCGCGGCGCGAGTCCGCCGGTCACCTGGTGCGGCACGAGCAGGAGGTCCTGCCCGTGATCGCCGCTCGCGTGCCGGTCGCCGTGCCGGTACCGGTGCGGGTCGGTGTGCCCGGCCAGGGGTTCGCGTTCCACTGGTCGGTCGTCCGGTGGTTCGCAGGCGGGGTCGTCGCGGAGGCGGACCTGCGGGAGGACCTCGAGCTCGCCTCCGCGCTTGCGGCGTTCGTCCGGGCGCTGCACGTGCCGGCGCCCGACGACGCTCCGGTGAATCCGGTTCGCGGCGTGCCGCTGCAGGCTCGCACGGAGGATGTCGCCCGCCGACTGCTGGCCGGGGGCGTCCCGCACGCTGCCGCGCTGGGTGCGGTGTGGTCGGAGGCGCTCGCGGCGCCGCGGTGGGTGGGCACGCCGGTGTGGCTGCACGGCGACCTCCATCCGGCGAACCTCGTCGAGCGGGACGGGAGGCTCGCCGCGGTGATCGACTTCGGCGATGTCACCGGCGGTGACCCTGCCACCGATCTGGCGACCGCGTGGCTCACGTTCGGCCCGGCCGCCCGCGCGCTGCACCTCACGCCGCAGACGCTGAGCGGCCAGATCGGGCAGCTCGAGGACACGCTCGGGCGCCCGCTCTTCCGCAAGGTCGGACGCCAGCTCGAGCTCACCGACGACGGGCAGACCGCGCTGCGCTTCGCCGACGCCATCTTCT
>NZ_CAXTHO010000033.1:9347-22594 GCF_964244015.1 uncultured Amnibacterium sp.
GCCCGCGCCGAGTTCCGGACCGCCCTCGGGTACAGCGACGCGGATTGGGCCAGGGCCCGCGGATGGGCGCTGGTGATGGCCACCGCGATGGTGACGGTCGCCGGCGCAGGCTCGGTGATCGACCGGATCGGGACCGCAGCGCTCGAACAGCTCCTGCTCGAGCGCTGATCCGGGAAGCGCCGGACGGAACGGGCTGCCGCGACATCGGCGGCACGGCTCTCCTTGCCGATCTCGACTGAGAGCAGGAGGTGTCAGGGGCGTGGCGTCGGCGCCGCCCGCTCGAGTCGACGCGCGAGCTGCGGCCCTCGGCCTCGCTCGGGGCGAATACCGGAGGTGGACGTCGACTCGTCGTGAGCCCGAGCGGCGCTCAGCCCTGCGCGCGCTCGGAGAGCGGCTGCCACTGCTCGCAGGTCGCGATCCGCTGCGCGGAGTCGGCCTTCGCGACGTCGATCGGCGACGTCCCGAAGAACACCCGCAGCGGCGACGTGGACGCCCCGCTCAGTGCAGGCTCGGAGGGGCGGTGAGACCGAACTCGCGACGGAGGAACGACCTCGCGGCCAGGTAGCCGCCCTGGCCGTGCACGCCGGGGCCGGGCGCCGCCGCCGCGGAGCACAGGTAGATGCCCCGCGCGAGATGCCAGGGCTCCGCGGACGGCACCGGCCGGGCGAGCAGCTGCCGCAGCGACACCGCCCCCGCCGAGATGTCGCCGCCGCCGAGGTTCGCGTCCCAGGCGCCGATGTCCGCCGCGCTGCGGGCGTTCGCAGCGAGCACGAGATCGCGGAAGCCGGGCGCGAGCCGCTCGATCGCGCCCGTCACGAGCTGCGTCGGGTCGAGGGTCGAGCCGTTCGGCAGGTGCGTGTACGCCCAGAGGACGTGCTTGCCCGCCGGTGCTCGGGACGGATCGAGCACGGAGGGCTGCGCGACGAGGACGTACGGGTGCTCCGGGACCCGGCCGGCGGCGACCGCGCGCTCCGCATCGGCGATCCGCTCCCGCCGACCGCCGAGGTGCAGGGTCACCGCGGTCCGGCTCTGCGCGTCGCGCCACGGCACGGGACCGTCGAGCGCGAAGTCGACCTTGCCGATGCCGGACCCGAAGCGGAAGCTCCGGAGGGCGGTGCGGATGAGCGCGGGCAGCCGGCCACCGGCGATCGCGAGCAGCGCCGGGACGCTCGTGTCGAACACCACCGCGCGGGCCGGCGGCAGCTCGTCGATCGAGCCCACGCGCCGGCCGGTCTCGATGCGGCCGCCGTGGGCGAGCAGATCCGCGACCAGCGCATCGGCGATCGCGCCGGTACCGCCCACCGGGATCGGCCAGCCCGCCGCGTGCGCCTGCACCGCGAGGGCGAGGCCGGCCGCGGCCGACGGCAGCGACGGCATCGGGCGAACGGAGTGCGCCATCACACCGGCGAGCAGTGCCGACGCCTCCCGCTCGCGCCACCTCCGGTTCCACGCGGGACCGGCCTGATCGAGCGCGGCGAGCCCGAACCGGAGGGCGGCGATCGGATCTGCAGGAACCCGCAGCACCGGGCCGAGCGTGAACCGGGCGACCTGCCGCGCCCGCTCGACGAGCGGGCCGAGCAGCCGCGTGTAGGCGGGCCCGTCTGCGCCGAGGCCCGCTGCGGTCGTGCCGAGATCACGCCACGCGTGCGCCGCCCGGCCGTCGTCGAACGGGTGGGCGTAGGAGAGCTCTGGCGTCAGGAACGGGATGCGGTCCGCCAGAGCGAAGCGGCGGAAGAACGGCGATGCGAGCGCCATCGGATGCACCGCCGCGCCGAGATCGTGCCGGAAGCCCGGCAGCGTCACCTCCGCCGTCCTCGCCGCGCCGCCCGGCTGGTCGGCGGCCTCGACGACCAGCACGTCGAGCCCCGCTCGGGCGGCGGTGACCGCCGCGGCCAGGCCGTTCGGACCCGATCCCACCACCACGACGTCCGGATCGCTCATGCCCCGATACTGCGCCCTCCTCCATCTGTGCGACCCCAGTTGCCGGAGCACGGCGTGCGATGGAGGATGACGACATGGCGCAGATCACCACCGAGCACGAGTCCGAGCGCCGCCGGTACGTGGCGCTGCTGGACGGCGAACCGATCGGCGAGCTCGTCTACAAGGACACCGAGGAGGGGCGCGTGTTCGTGCACAGCGAGATCGTGCCCGAGCACGAGCACCTCGGGTTCGGGACGCAGCTGGTACGCGCCGGTCTCGACGACACCCGTGGTGCGGGGATCAAGCCGATCGGGCAGTGCTCGATGGTGCGGAACTTCCTCGCCGAGCACCCGGACTACACGCGGGTGGATTCGCGCTGAGCTTTACGCTGACGGGGATGCAGCCGCTCACCGAGGATCAGATCCGCGACTCCTTCGTCAACACGACCAAGGGTGAGGCCGAGCGGCTCCCGATGCCCGGACTGCACGAGGTCCTCTGGGACGAGCGCGAGTACCTCGGCTGGCACGACGCGAAGGCTCCGCAGCGCGCCTACCTGACCGTCTGGCAGGGCGACCGGCCGGTGTCGTTCGTGCTCCGCGCCGCCGAGCGCCGGATCCGGTCGGGCATCAGCGCGATGTGCTCGCTCTGCCACATGCCGCAGCCCGGCGCGCAGGTCGCCCTGTTCGCCGCTCCGCGCAGCGGCGAGGCCGGCCGCAAGGGGGACACGGTCGGCACGTACATCTGCGCCGACCTCGGCTGCTCCGCGATCATCCGCATCGCCCCTCCTGCCGCCCCGATGCAGCTGCCGCCGGAGGAGATCGTGCAGCGCCGCATCGCCGGCCTGCAGGAGCGCCTCGATTCCTTCACCCACTCCGTCCTCGCCGGCTGAGGGCGGTCGGCTCCGGGTGATCTCGAGGCTCGCTGCGCGGGTCCTGAGGCTCTCGAAGGGCGCACCTCGAATCAGCGGGCGCGGGCAGTCACCGCAGGGCGAGGAAGCCCTCGAACCAGAGCTCGCGGATCACCGGGAGGACCGCGGCTCGCGTCCGAACCGGGTCGGCGTCGAGGATGCGCGCGACCGCGTCGATGATCGCGCCGAGCGCCAGCTCGCCGTCGGACGCGCCGACGACGGCGGCGGCGACCGTGTCGACCCGGCGGACGCGGGCGAACCCGGTGCCCTGGCGCAGCTCGATCACGGTCGGATCGGCGTCGCCCGGCCAGTAGTGGCGGTGCTCCGTGACGTCGGGGGCGACCACGAGCACGGTGTCCGCGAGCGCGTCGTCGGGCAGGACCCGCTGGAGGTCGTGGGCCGCGAGCGCCGCCTCGATCGCGCCGCCGATGCCGCCGCCGACCGCCGAATCGAGGTGCTCGAAGCGGCGGAGGGTCGCCCTGCCCCGCGGTGCACGCAGCGTGACGTAGCCGGCTCCGATCGCCGTGACCCCGCGTGCCGCGAAGTCGTCGAGCCAGGCGCCGACGAGTGCGCGGTACCGCGCGGTGCCCGGCTGCGCCCCGCCGTCGCGCACCCAGGTCTCGGCGTACTGCGCCGGGTCGAGCAGATCGCGCTCGACGATCCAGACGTCCAGCTCCCCCGCCCAGTCCAAAACCCGCTCGCGGGCCGCCTGCGGATCGCCCCGCACCTCCCAGTTGCCGAGCAGCTGCGCGATGCCTCCAGGGGTGAGGTGCGCGGCGGCGCCGCGCACGACGGCCTCCACGAGCCCGTCCCCCGAGAACCCACCGTCGCGGTAGGTGTAGGCGGGCACCCCTTCGACGCCGCGCGGCGTGATCACGAACGGCGGGTTGGACACGATCCGGCTGAAGCGCTCCCCCGCGACCGGCTCGTACAGCGACCCCTGCCGGAGGTCGAGCGGGGTCCGGTTCAGGGCGGCGTTGAACCGCGCGAACCCGAGGGCGCGCGGCGACACGTCTGTCGCGACGACGCGGGAGGCGGTCCCGGCCGCGACGAGCGCCTGCACCCCGCTGCCGGTGCCGAGGTCGAGCACGGCCCCCGTGCCCGTCCCGACGAGGATCTGCGCGAGCGTGGTCGACGCCGATCCTGCGCCCAGCACGTGCTCCTCCGGCAGCTCGCCGCCCCGCGCCATCTCGCCGGGATCGGAGGCGATCCACCAGGAGGCGACGCCGGAGATGTCCGCGAGCGCGTAGGGCCGCAGATCGACGAGCCCCGTCGCGGAGCCTCCCTCGATCTCGACGAGACCGAGCGCGGCCGCTCCCGCGCTGCCGAGCCTCGGGAGCGCGGCATCGAGGTCGTCCACGGAGCGCCGCGCGCCCAGCACGAGCAGCGCGCCGAGGGTGCCGGCCGGAGTCGTCGGCCGGCGGTCGAGCTCGCGGAGCGCCGGCACCGGGTCGTCGCGGCCCAACGCCTCCGCCGCGACAGGACCCCACGCCGCCTCGAGCCCCTCCACGGTGTAGCGCGCCGCGTCGAGATCCATGCGGAGCGCCGCGATCAGCACAGGATCGGGATCGACGGCCACGGCGCCCATTCTGGCTGGACCGCGCTCGTTCGGCGGGATGCGCGGCACGGAGCGACGGCTCCTGCACCGCGCATCCCGCGGCACGGCGGCCGTGTCGAACCGGCCGGTCGTGGTCGCCGCGGACGTCGAGTGAAGAGAAGGACGTGGGCCGCGGCGCCGTGTGGTCAGCGTACGCGCGGGCGCGTTCGCCTCACGACACCGGCGTGGGCCCCGTTCCGGGGGGACTCGATCACGATTCGATACGGATGCCTGCCGCGGTGGTCGACCGTGGACCCCGGCGCCGGTCGCCGCCCAGAATGACGGGATGCCCCTCCACCCGCGCCGGCGTGCTCACGCCGCGGTCGCGGGGGCGCTCGTCGTGCTGAGCCTCGCGGGCTGCGCCTCGTCGTCGACCTCTCCGCCGCAGGCGAGCGCGATCCCGACCCGGTCCGTCCAGCCGGCGGAGCTGCGCGGCGCCGGCGCACGGGTCGTCGACGACGAGGCGTCGTCCTCGCTGGTGATCGTGCCGAAGAAGGCCAACGGCGGCCTCGTCGTGTTCCTGCACGGCTGGGGGCAGACCCGCTGGTCGCTGCTCAGCCGCCCGCTCGAGGCGGGCGTCGCCCATGCGATCAGCGAGGCCGGCTTCACGATCCTCGCGGCCGACGGCGAAGGGAAGGCGTGGGGTGACCGCGCGAGCATCGCGGACTACCGGCTGCTGATCGACCGGACGCAGCAGCGGTACGGGCTGCGCGACGTGTTCCTGATGGGCGAGTCCATGGGCGGCCTCGCGACCATGCAGCTGGGGCGCCTGCTGCCCGACGTCCGGGCGTCCACGGCCTGGTTCCCGGTCTGCGACCTCCGCACGATGCACGAGGCGCGGTTCCAGGCGACGATCCGCACGTCCTGGCAGGGCCGCAGCCGGTCAGCGGTCGAGCCGGTCGCCGTCGGCGACACCCCGCTGCTCGTGTGGGCCTCACCCGCGGACACGGTCGTGAACGCGACGACGAACGCCGCCGTGTGTGTCGCGGAGGCGGAGGCGGCCGGTGCGCCGGTCACCTACTTCCACACGACGGGCGAGCACGGCGATCCGTCGAACTACCAGCCCGCGACCATCGTCCAGTTCTTCGAGAAGTACCGCACGCCGGGGGTCTGACCCTCGAAATCGCGCGCCGCAGCGCTCCGGGTCGAGCGGCGTTAATCCCGGCGCCTCCACACGACGGACCGGATACCGCGCGAATCGCACCCGACCATCCTGCGGCGTCGAGGCGGCCTTCCGCTCGGCGCGGAAGGCGCACCCCGGAATCCGCGTCACGGACCTCGACGCGCTCGCCGCACACCGGGTGATTCCGTTTTGAAGGAACTTCGGGCGCGAAGCCGCCGAAGTTCCTTCAAAACGGAATCAGGACTGCGCGCGCTCCAGGACCAGTTCGCGGACGCGGGCCGCGTCGGCCTGGCCGCGCATCGCCTTCATGACCGCGCCGATCACCGCGCCGGCGGCCTGGACCTTGCCGTCCTTGATCTTCTGCAGCACGTCCGGCTGGCTCGCGAGGGCCGTGTCGATCGCGGCGATCAGGGCCGAGTCGTCGGAGACGACCTTCAGCCCGCGCGCCGCGATGACCGCCTCCGGGCTGCCCTCCCCCGCGATCACCCCCTCCAGCACCTGGCGGGCGAGCCGGTCGGTGAGGTCGCCGTTCTCGACGAGGGCGATCAGCTCGGACACGTGGATCGGCGACACGAGCGTGCCCGCATCGACGCCGCGCACGTTCGCGATGCGGAGGATCTCGCCCAGCCACCACTTGCGCGCCTGCGCGGGAGCGGCACCCTTCGCGACGGTCTCTTCCAGCTCCGCCAGCACGCCGGCGTTGAGGATGTCGCGGAACTCGGCGTCCGTGAAGCCGTAGTCGGCCTGGAGGCGCCTCCGGAACACGGTCGGCGACTCGGGGAGTGCTGCGCGCAGCTCCTCGATCAGCTCGAGCGACGGCTGCACCGGCAGCAGGTCGGGCTCGGGGAAGTACCGGTAGTCGTCGGCGTCGGACTTCGGACGGCCGGCGCTGGTCGTGCCGGTGTCCTCGTGCCAGTGCCGGGTCTCCTGGATGATCGCTCCGCCGTCCTTCAGGATCGCGGCCTGCCGCTGGATCTCGTACCGGACGGCTCGCTCGACCGAGCGGAGGCTGTTCACGTTCTTCGTCTCGGTGCGGGTGCCGAGCTTCTCCTGCCCGCGGGGACGGAGGGAGACGTTCGCGTCGCAGCGCAGGTTGCCGCGCTCCATCCGCGCCTCGGAGATGCCGAGCGACTTCACGATGTCGCGGATCGTCGCGACGTACGCCTTCGCGATCTCGGGCGCGCGGTGCTCGGCACCGTAGATCGGCTTCGTGACGATCTCGACCAGCGGCACGCCCGCGCGGTTGTAGTCGACCAGCGTGTGGTCGGCGCCCTGGATGCGGCCGGTCGTGCCACCGACGTGCGTCAGCTTGCCGGCGTCCTCCTCCATGTGGGCGCGCTCGATCGGCACGGTCCACGCCGTGCCGTCCTCGAGCTCGACCTCGACGGAGCCCTCGAACGCGATCGGCTCGTCGAACTGGCTGATCTGGTAGTTCTTGCCGAGGTCGGGGTAGAAGTAGTTCTTCCTGGCGAAGCGGCTCGACGGTGCGATCGAGCAGCCGAGCGCCAGCCCGAGCGAGATCGAGTAGCGGACCGCCTGCGCGTTCACGGTCGGCAGCGCGCCGGGCAGGCCCATGTCGACGGGCGCGACGAGCGTGTTCGGCACCGAGACGTCGGCGCCTGGCGCTGCGGGGTTCGGCGCCTCCGAGAACATCTTCGTGGCGGTGGAGAGCTCGACGTGGACCTCGAAGCCGAGCACCGGCTCGAAGCGCTCGAGCGCCTCCTCGAAGCTGAGCAGAAGATCACTGGAGCTGGCTGCCATCAGCGGGTCCCTCCGTCGGGTTCTGATCCGTTGCCCGGGACGGGCACCGGCCGGCCGAGGGTCGGCGCGCGCGACAGCAGCGGCGCACCCCACTCCGCCTCCAGCAGCGCCTCCACGGTGCCGCCCACCCGGTAGAGGCGGGCGTCCTCCCGGATCGGCGCCATGATCTGCAGGCCGACGGGCAGGCCGTCCTCGGGCGCGAGGCCGATCGGGAGGCTCATGCCGGGCACGCCCGCGAGGTTCGCGGGGATGGTGGTCACGTCGTTCAGGTACATCGCGAGCGGGTCGTCGACCTTCTCGCCGAACGGGAACGCGGTCGTCGGCGTGGAGGGCGAGACCAGCACGTCGACCTGCTCGAACGCGGCGGTGAAGTCGCGCTGCACGAGCGTGCGGACCTGCTGCGCGCTGCCGTAGTACGCGTCGTAGTAGCCGGCCGAGAGCGCGTAGGTGCCGAGGATGATCCGACGCTTCACCTCCGGGCCGAACCCCTGCTCGCGCGACAGCGCCATGACCTGCTCGGTCGTCGAGCGGCCCGGATCGACGCGCAGCCCGAAGCGCACGGAGTCGAACTTCGCGAGGTTGCTCGACGCCTCCGCCGGCAGGATCAGGTAGTAGGCGCTGATCGCGTATTCGAAGTTCGGGGCCTCGACCTCGACGATGTCGGCGCCGGCCGCGGCCATGCGGTCGAGCGCCTCCGCGAACCGCTGTCGGACGCCTGGCTGGAAGCCCTCGCCGTTCAGCTGGCGCACGACGCCGACGCGGATGCCGGCGAGCGAGCCCTCCGCCGCACCGAAGCGCGCGGCCTCCGCCATCGAGGGCCACGTGTCGGTGAGGCTCGTCGCGTCGTGGGGGTCGTGGCCGCCGATGACGTCCTGGATCAGGGCTGCGTCCAGCACCGTGCGGCTGACGGGACCGACCTGGTCGAGGCTCGAGGCCAGGGCGATCGCGCCGTAGCGGCTGACCGCGCCGTAGGTCGGCTTGACCCCGACCGAGCCCGTGACGGAGGCGGGCTGCCGGATCGACCCGCCGGTGTCGGAGCCGAGCGCGACGGGCGCCTCGAAGGACGCGACCGCCGCTGCCGATCCACCGCCGGAACCGCCCGGGATGCGGGTGAGATCCCAGGGGTTGCGAGTCGGACCGTAGGCGGAGTACTCGGTGGAGGAGCCCATCGCGAACTCGTCCATGTTCGTCTTGCCGAGCGGCACGAGGCCGGCGGCACGGAGGCGGGCGACCGGCGTCGCGTCGTAGGGCGGGACCCAGCCCTCGAGGATCCTCGACGCCGCGGTGGTCGGCATGTCGATCGTGCAGAGCACGTCCTTGATGGCGATCGGCACGCCGGCGAGCGCGCTCGGCGCCTCCCCCGCCGCGCGGAGGCGGTCGATCTCGGCGGCGCGAGCGAGCGCGGCCTCCCCGGCGATGTGGAGGAAGGCGTGGACGTCCGGCTCGACCTCGGCGATGCGGTCGAGGTGCGCGCGAGTCGCCTCGACGCTCGAGACGTCGCCGGCGGCGAGCCGGGCGCCCAGCTCCGCCGCCGTCCAGCGGATCAGGTCGCTCACTACTGCTCCTCGCCGAGGATCGCGGGCACGCGGAAGCGGCCGTCCTGCTGATCGGGCGCTCCGGAGAGCACCTGCTGCTGGGTCAGGACCTCCCCGACCACGTCGGCGCGCAGCACGTTCACGAGTGGAAGGGGGTGGCTGGTGGCGGGGACGTCGGGCGTCGCGACCTCCTGCACCTTCCGGACCGAGTCGACGATCAGGTTCAGCTCGCCGGTGAGATGCTCGATCTCGCCCGGCTCGAGCGCGATGCGGGCGAGACCCGCGAGGTGCTGGACGTCGGCGACCGTGATCACTTGGGGCGCGTCGGGCATGGATTCGAGTCTATTCGGCCCGCCGGTACGCCCTTCCGCCGGTCGTGTTCACGGATCAGGGGATTCGGGGGCGCTCCGCGCCGCCCGAATCCCCTGATCCGTGAACAGCAAGCGGCCACGCGAGGAGCGGCGGCGTCGGGGTGGAAGCCGTCGCCCTCGCGGACTGGCCGGGCGCCAAGCGTCGGCGGCCTTCGTCGCCGCGAACGCCGGGACGAAGGGGATGTCGAGCGCTGCCGCCTCGTCCTCGAGCGCCGCGTCCAGCGCGCGGATGCGGTCGTTCTGGTCGGCGTCGTCGACCGCCTGCTGTCCGACGAGCAGGAGCGGGACGGGCGACCCGAGAGCCCGCTACCGGGGCCCACCGCTGCAAATGGGACGGTGCGCACCGTCGTATCTGCAGCGGTGGGCCCCGCTAGCTGAGGTCGCGGGCGTAGTAGAGCCCCTCCTGGATCGCGCCGGTGTCCGGGGCGGACGCGGGGATCGGGCGGTAGCCGAGCTTCTCGTACAGCGCGATCGCCTCAGGCTGCCGGTCGCCGGTCTCCAGGACGATGCGCTCCGCGCCGTGGGACCGCGCGGCCGTCTCGACCGCGTCGATCAGCAGCGTCCCGACGCCCCGTGCGCGGCCGGCCGGCAGGGTGATCAGGCGCTTCAGCTCCCACTGCACGCCCTCGCCCGCGTCGAGCCGGCGGAGCGCGGCGTGACCGAGCGGCGTACCGCGGTCCCACTCGGTGTCCAGCTCCCTGCGCAGCACGACGCCCCGCGGGTCGTCCCAGGCGACCTGTTTGATCCGGACGGTCACGCCTCCGGCTCCGGCGCGTCCGGCGGGGTCACCGCGTCGGGGCCGCCGTCCAGGAGGAGGCGGAAGCCGGCCGCGTCGAGCTGCGGGCGGCCGAGCGCCTCCGCCTTCGTCAGCTTGCTCGCGCCCGGGTTGACGCCCACGACCACGAACGCGGTCTTCTTGGAGACGCTGGAGGCCGCTTTGCCGCCGGCGGCGAGGATCGCCTCCTCCGCCTCCTCGCGCGTGAAGCCCTCGACCGTGCCGGTGACGACGACGGACAGCCCGGCGAGCGGGCCGGCGGGCGCCTTCTCGACGGCCTGCGGACCCGGATGACCCGGGGTCTCGAGCCGCACGCCGGCCGCGGCCCAGCGGTCGACGATCTCGGCGTGCCAGTCGACCGCGAACCACTCCATCACCGCGTCGGCGATGATCGGCCCGACGCCGTCGACCGCGGCGAGCTCATCGCGGGTGGCGGCCCGGATGGCGGTGATCGACCCGAAATGCTGCGCGAGCGCGCGAGCGGCGACGGGACCCACGTGCCGGATGGAGAGCGCGACGAGGTACCGCCAGAGGTCTTTCGTCTTCGCGATCTCGAGGTTCGCGAGCAGCTCCTCCGCCTGCTTCGACGGGAACCGCGTGTCGGGCTCGAGCGGGCTGCCGGCCTCCCGGGCGGCGCGCCGCTCGTCCGCGTTCGCGTTGCGCTGGAACGGCGCGAGCCGCTTCTCGGTGCCGTCGTCGTTCAGCCGGGGCATGCCCGTCTCGGGGTCGCGCGGCACGACGCGGATCGGCAGCAGGTCCGCCATCGTCAGGTCGAACAGGCCGGCCTCCGTGCGCAGTGGCGGCGTCGCCGGCTCGGAGGGCTGTGTCAGCGCCGCCGCGGTGACCTCGCCGAGCGCCTCGATGTCGAGCGCGCCGCGGGACCCGATGTGCTCGACCCTGCCGCGCACCTGGGCGGGGCAGCTGCGGGCGTTCGGGCAGCGCAGGTCGATGTCGCCCTCCTTCGCCGGCCTCAGGGTGGTGCCGCACTCGGGGCAGGACCCGGGCATCACGAACTCCCGCTCGGTGCCGTCGCGCAGCTCGACCACGGGGCCGAGCACCTCGGGGATCACGTCGCCCGCTTTGCGCAGCACGACCGTGTCGCCGATCAGGACGCCCTTCTCCTTCACGACGTCCTGGTTGTGCAGCGTCGCCTGGCGCACCTCGGAACCTGCGACGAGCGCCTTCGCCATCACCGCGAACGGTGTCGCCCGCCCGGTGCGCCCGATGGAGACGACGATGTCGAGCAGTTTCGTGTGCACCTCTTCGGGCGGGTACTTGAAGGCGGTCGCCCAGCGCGGCGAATGGCTCGTCGCGCCGAGCGCGACGTGCAGGTCGAGGTCGTCGACCTTGATCACGATGCCGTCGATCTGGTGCTCGACGGAGGCGCGCTCGGCTCGGTATCGCTCGATGAAGCCCCAGACCTCCTCCACGGCGTCGAAGACGCGGTAGTGGGTGGAGATGGGCAGCCCCCACTCGGCGAGCAGCTCGTACACCTCGCTCTGCGCCGACACGGGGGTGTCGCGCTCGATCTGCTCGACCGGCCAGGCGCCGATGCCGTGCACGAGCATGCGCAGGCCGCGGATCCGCGCCTCCATCAGCGCCAGCTTCTCGGCGCTCTTGCCCTCGGATTTCTGCCGGAGGGAACCGGATGCGGCGTTGCGCGGGTTCGCGAACAACCGCTCCCCCGCCTGCGCCTGCCGGGCGTTCAGCGCGTCGAAGTTCTCGACCGGGAAGAATATCTCGCCGCGCACCTCGACCAGGTCCGGATGGCCGGACCCCCGCAGCCGCAGCGGGATCGTTCCCATGGTGCGCACGTTCGGCGTGACGTCCTCGCCCGTGATCCCGTCGCCGCGAGTGGCGGCGGAGGTGAGCACGCCGCGCTCGTAGCGGAGGTTGATGGCGAGGCCGTCGATCTTCAGCTCGCTGAGCCAGCGGATCGGCGCGTCGGGCGCGACCTTCGCGGCGTCGCGCTGCACCTTCTCGGTCCAGGCGTCGAGCTCGGACCGGCTGAACACGTTGTCGAGCGAGAGCATCGGCTCCCGGTGCACGACCGGCGCGAACAGCGTGGTCTCGGGAGCACCGCCGACGGTCTGCGTGGGGCTGTCCGGACGGAGCAGCTCCGGATGCTCCCCCTCGAGCGCCTGGAGGCGATGGATCAGGCCGTCGTACACCTGGTCCGGTGCGGTCGACTGGTCGCCCTCGTAGTACTCGTGCCGCAGCTCGGTGATGCGCGCGGTGAGCTCTGCGACCTCACGCGCCGCGGCGGAGACGTCGGTCGCCGTGTCGCTCATGCGGCGAGCATAGAGGCGTCCACCGACAGCGCACGGAGCGCCGAAATGCGCCTCCGATCAGGAGGCGGGCGCAGCGGACAGCGTGCGATCCACGGTGATCTGACCGAGCACGCGGGTGCCGTCGTAGAGCACGGCGCTCTGGCCGGGCGCGAGCCCGATGATGGGCGCGTCGGGACGGACGACGAGTTCGTCGCCCTCGAATGACGCGGTCGCCGGAACCGGATCGGCGTGCGCGCGGACCTGCACGTCGCACCGGAACCCGTCCACCTCCGGTCGGGGGCCCGCCCACGACATCCGCGCTCCGGCCAGCGCGCCGATCGCGAGCGCCTCCTTCGGCCCCACGACGACGGTGTTGGTCGCAGCCTTGACCTCGAGGACGAAGCGCGGCCGACCGTCGGGCGCAGGGCGCGTGAGCGACAACCCCCGGCGCTGCCCGACCGTGTAGGCGAGGGCGCCGTCGTGGCTGCCGACCTCGGCTCCGGAGGCGTCGACGACCGGGCCCGTCGCGCTGCCGAGGCGGCCCGCGAGCCAGCCGCGGGTGTCCCCGTCGGGGATGAAGCAGATGTCGTGGCTGTCCGGCTTCGCGGCGACCCGGAAGCCGCGCGCCGCCGCCTCCGCTCGCACGATCGCCTTCGACGGCGTCTCGCCCAGCGGGAACATCGCGTGGGCCAGCTGGTCGGCGGTCAGCACGCCGAGCACGTACGACTGGTCCTTCGCCTCGTCGGAGGCGCGGTGCAGCGCCCGGCGCCCGTCCAGATCGGTGCGCAGGACCGCGTAGTGCCCGGTCGCGACGGCGTCGAACCCGAGCGTGACCGCCCGGTCGAGCAGCGCCGCGAACTTGATGCGCTCGTTGCAGCGGAGGCAGGGGTTCGGTGTGCGGCCGGCGGCGTACTCCGCGACGAAGTCGTCGATCACCTCGGCCGCGAACCGGTCGCTGAAGTCCCACACGTAGAAGGGGATGCCGATG
>NZ_CAXTHO010000034.1:0-22459 GCF_964244015.1 uncultured Amnibacterium sp.
AGCGGGGTCGGCCCGCATGCCGGGGCCGACGTCGATCAGCGCGGTCGTGATCGAGCCGTCGTCGGCGACCGCGGCGACCCGCAGGACGTCCGTGGTGCCCCAGCCGGTCACCCACATCGCGCTGCCGGAGAGCGTCCACGCGCCGGGGTCGCCATGGAGGCGGAGCGGGGCAGGACCGCGCACCGCGGTGATCACCACGCCGCCGCGCATCCGGCCGGAGGCGAGATCGGGGGCGAACCGCGCCACCGGCCCGCTCGCGGCAGCGACGGGTCCGAGCGCGCCCTGGTGCTGCAACCAGACGAACGCGGTGGCGAGGCAGCTGCCGGCGAGCGCCGCGGTCACGTCGACGCGGTCCTCCGACGACGGCTTCGTCGCAGCGAGCCCGGTCAGCCCGGCGTCGTCGAGGGCCAGCAGGTGCGAGGACGGCACCCGCTCGGCTCGGTCGACCGCCTCCGCGTCCGGCAGGAGGACCTCCTCCGCGATCCGACGGGCGACCTCGACGACGTCCTGCGGCACCCGGCAATCGTGTCACCCACGTCGCGGGGTACTGGTCGCGATTGCGCTGGACCCACAGCCCCTGCCGGGATCCGTGCTCGGGCTGCCCGCCTGATCAGCCGAGGAGGGAGACCGCGCGCGCGATCACGAGCGCGAGGATCACGAAGGCGATGAACGACTGCACGCCCATCAACGACTTCGCTCTGGTCGTGAGCGGCATCGCGTCGGTCGGCGAGAACGCCATCGAGTTGCTCAGCGAGAAGTAGAGGTAGTCGACGAACGCAGCCACCCAGCCGCTGCTCGCGGAGGAGCCGACGGCGACCTCGCGCACGGCGTCCTCGTCCTCATCCTGCGGGAAGCGGAAGTCGGCGTGCGGCAGCTGCGCCCTGGCCCGGATGCGGCGCGAGACGGGACCGCCGCGGTCGAGCTCCCAGTACGCGAGCCCGAACGCGATCACGTTCGTCACCCAGACCTGCAGGGCCCCGAGGAGGATCATCGGCCCATCGGCGTGCTTCGCGGTGAGCAGCGCGTGGATGACGATGCCCAGCGCCACCTGGTTCGCGACGAGCAGCAGCAGCACCTGCGCTACGGAGAGGACACGCGACCACCGCGTCTCACGATCCATGCGCTGCGGGTTCAGCAGCACCACCGGGACGACCAGCGAGATCCCGGCGATCACGACGATCGCGCGGAGGACGACGGGGACCTCGCTCGGCAGCGCGCCGTAGAGCGCGAGCGCCACGCCGAGCGCGATCACCGGCGGCCATCGATGCTCCGTCGCCTGACGGCGTTCCCGCGCCATCAGCGGTGGAGGGTGCCCTTGACGCGTTCCGCCTGCTCGGCGATCAGTCCCTCGGCCGAGTCGACGATGGCCCCGAGCGCGTGCGGATCGCCCTTCAGCAGCGCCTTCGCGGTGTTGATCGCGAACTCCGCCGTGATGTGGGCGGGCAGCGGCGCGATGTTCTTCGTGACGTAGGCGTCGATCAGGGTGATGCCGTCATGCGCGAGCGCCGCCTCCACGGCGGGTACCACGTCGTCGTCGGACCGCACCTGCACGCCGGTGAAGCCGAGCAGCTGCGCCCAGCCGGCGTAGTCGACGCTCTCGACGTCCTGCGAGCCGGAGTACACGGGGTTGCCGTCCTCCGTGCGCATCTCCCACGACACCTGGCTGAGGTCGTCGTTGTGCATCACGACGACCACGAAGCGGCTGTTCGCCCAGCGGCTGCGGTACTTCTTGATGGTGATCAGCTCGTTCATCCCGAGCATCTGGAAGGCGCCGTCGCCGATCAGGCACACCACGGTGCGGTCGGAGTGGGCGAACTTCGCGGCCGTCGCGTACGGCATCGACGAGAACATCGAGGCGTTCCGCCCGGAGAGGTCGCCCCGCATGCCGCGGCGGAGGCGGATGTGGTGGCCGTACCAGTCGGCGGTGGTGCCGACGTCGGTGGTGACGATCGCGTCCTCCGGCAGGCGCGCGTTCAGCGCGTGCACGATCCGACGCGGGTTCACACCGTCGGGATACCGGACCTCCGCCTGCGCGGCCATCTCGCGCTCCCAGCCGCGCATCTCCTCCGCGATCCGCTCCTGCCAGGATCGGTCCTCCGTGCGGGTCAGCAGCGGCAGCAGCGCCGTCAGCGTCGCCTTCGCGTCGCCCCACAGGTTGACCTCGGTCGGGTAGCGCAGCCCCATCTGCTCGGGCTTCAGGTCGATCTGCACCGCCCGCGCCTGCCCGGTCTCGGGCAGGAACTGCGGGTACGGGTAGTTGGTGCCGACCAGCACGAGGGTGTCGCAGCGGTCCATCTGGTGCTTGCTCGGCAGCGTGCCGAGCAGGCCGAGCTGCTGGGTGTGGTGCGGGACGTCGGAGGGGATGACGTCCTTGCCGCGCAGCGCGGTGATGATGCCGGCGCCGGTGATCTCCGCGGCCGCGAGCAACTCGTCCGTGGCGCCGCGAGCACCGGCACCGACCATGAAGGTGACCTTCGAGCCAGCGTTGATCAGATCCGCCGCTGCCTGCAGCGCGTCGATGGGCGGGGTGACGGCGGTGGAGGGGGCGACCGCGCTTGAGCGCGAGACCCAGTTCTCGCGCGGCAGGTCCGGCATCGCCATGCCCTGCACGTCGTGCGGCAGCACGATCACGGCCGGGCCGAGGTGCACCCGGGCGGCGCGGAACGCGGTGTCGATCACGGCGGGCGCCTGCTCCGGCGACACGATCGTCTGCGCGTAGACGGCGACGTCGGCGAAGGTCCGCTCGAGGTTGTTCTCCTGCATCACGCCCGTGCCGAGCGAGGCGAGGCCCTGCTGGCCGAGGATCGCGACGACGCTCTGGTTGTCCATCCGGGCGTCGTAGAGACCGTTCAGCATGTGGAACGCACCCGGGCCGGAGGTCGCGATGCAGACGCCGACCTCACCGGTGAACTTCGCGTGCGCGGTCGCCATCAGCGCGCAGACCTCCTCGTGGGTCGGCCGGATGTACTCCAGGCCGTCGCCGGCGCGGTCCGTCTTCCCGAGCGCGCCGTCGAACTCGCCGATCCCATCACCGGGATAGCCGAACACGCGGCTGACGCCCCACTCCCGCAGGCGCTCGATCACGAACTCGCTGACCGTCTTCGCCACGACTGCTCCTGGTTCCGCAGCCTGGCGGCCGCCTGACGACGGTATGACCGCCTCTCGGGAGCGAGCAGAGTGCGGGCTGAGCAGGGTTCAGGTGCGGGCGACGCTGCCGGTCGCCCTCACCCGCGAACGATGTTCAGGGTCGCGGGCGGCGCTGGCACCGCGGGCAGAGGTGGCTCGAGCGGTTCATGAACGCCTCCCGCACGATCGACGTGCCGCAAGCGCGGGCACGGCCTGCCCTGCTGCCCGTAGGCGTTCAACCGCTGCGAGAAGTAGCCGGAGGCGCCGTTCACGTTCACGTACTGCGCGTCGAAGCTGGTACCGCCGTCGGCGAGCGCGCGTTCGAGCACCAGGCGGACCTCGGCGAGCAGCCGCCGCACGGCCGGCCGCGACAACCGGTCCGTCGGGGACTCGTAGTGCAGGCGCGACGCCCAGAGGGCCTCGTCGGCGTAGATGTTGCCGATGCCGGAGACGAGGGTCTGGTCGAGCAGCGCCCGCTTCAGGCCGGTCCGCCGCTTCCGGAGTCGCGCCACGAACAGGTCGTCGTCGAACGCGGGGTCCAGCGGATCGCGGGCGATGTGCGCGACGTGCGCGGGCACGAGCGGCGCAGGGTCGCCGAGCCCGCCGGGGGCTCCATCCGCGGTCGGCATCAGCGGGTCGATGGCGAGCGAGCCGAAGATCCGCTGGTCGGCGAACGCGACGACGAGGTCGCCGTGCTCGGGGTGCTCGAGCCCGATCCGCACCCGCAGCTGGCGGTCGGCGACCGCCTCCGGAGCGCGCAGCAGCAGCTGCCCGCTCATGCCGAGGTGCCCGAGCACGGCGACGGGCTCCTCCCCCTCCAGCGGCTCGACGGGCAGCCAGAGGAACTTCCCGCGCCGCACCGCGCCGGAGAGCCTGCGCCCGACGAGCCGGCGTTCGAAGTCGAGCGGACCGGCGAGGTGGCGCCGGAGGGAGCGCGGCTCGACGACCTCGACCGCCGTGACGAGGGCGCCGGCGACGGCCGGCTGGAGCCCGGCGCGGACGACCTCGACCTCGGGCAGCTCAGGCATGGAGCGCCCGGAACGCCTCCCATGCCGCTGCGACCTCGGCCTGCTTCTTGCTCGTACCGGTGCCGGTGGAGGTGATCAGCTCGCCGACCGCGACCGTCGCGGTGAAGATGCGGGCGTGCTCGGGGCCTTCGCCCTCCACGACGTAGACCGGCGGGGTCGCGCCGCGCTGCGCCGCCAGTTCCTGCAGCGCCGTCTTCGGGTCGGTGATCGCGCCGGTCGACGCCGGGTCGTCGACGAGCGGCTGCACGAGCCGCAGCACCAGCGCCTCCGCCTCCACGCTGCCGAGCGACAGGAAGGCGGCGCCGATCAGCGCCTCGACGGCATCGGCGAGGATCGACGGCTTCTCCGCTCCGCGGGTCATCACCTCGCCGCGACCGAGCCGGAGGTGGTCGCCGAGGTGCAGGGTGCGGGCGATGGAGGCGAGCGCGACGGTCGAGACGAGGCCGGCGCGACGTTTCGCGAGGGAGCCCTCGTCGTCCTCCGGGTACCGCTCGAACAGCATCATCGTGACGGCGCGCTGGAGCACGCTGTCACCGAGGAACTCGAAGCGCTCGTAGTCGGCGGTCCCGTGCTCGTACGCGTAGGAGCGATGGGTGAGGGCGGTCTCGAGCAAGTCGGATTCGATCGCGACGCCGAGCGCCGCGGTCAGGGCTGCACGGTCGGGCGCCTGCGGGCCCGACTGCTCAGGCGTCGGCGACGCGGCGACCCTTGTACTCGAGGTACAGGGGGACGCCGTCCGAGCCCTCGACCACCTTGGCGCGGTGGGGCAGGGAGTACACGACCTTGCCGTTCTCGATCGTCTTCACCAGGGTCGGCGCTTCGGCCTTCCACTGCGAACGACGCGAGCGCGTGTTGGAGCGCGACTGCTTGCGCTTCGGAACCGCCATGACTACTTCTCTTCTCTGCTGTCGTGATCCTGCGCGGCGAAGGCCTGCAGCGCGTCCCATCTGGGGTCCGCAGGCTTCTCACGCACGGCATCCGCCGTGATCAGGCTGATGCCCGGACCGAGTTCGAGGTCCTCGCAACCGCCGACGCACTCGGGCTGGAAGGGCAGTGCCAGCACCACCGCGTCCCGCACCACCGGCTCGAGGTCGAGCAGGTCGCCATCGAGCTGGTGGTCGAACGGTTCGTCAGCAGGGTACCCGAAGAGCTCGGCGAACTCGACACGGACCGGCAGCGACACCGGTGCGAGGCAGCGGGCGCATTCGCCGTCGGCCATGCCGACCGCGGTTCCCGAAGCGAGGATGCCCTCGTGCAGCGACTCGAGCTTCACGTCGATCTCGAGCAGCGACCCCTCCTGCACCGCGACGAGTCCCTCTCCGAAGTGCTCGGGGACCGTGACGTCGAGGTGCCGCTCCCGCATCTCGCCGGGAGCCCTGATGAGGTCGCGGACGTGCTGCACATAGGGGGTCCGGACGTTCACGCGCCGATTTTACGCGGGATCAGCAGCGCGCAGGTGCCGGTGCTGACCTGAGCACGACGGCAGGTCTCAGCACCATCAGCAGGACACGATCGCGCCCCCGCTCCTGCTGATGGCGCTGAGTCCTGCTCAAGCGCTCCCCGTCAGGGCAGGACGGCGTCGTAGATCGCCATCGCGCGGGCGACCTGCTCGTCGGTCACGATGCAGGGCGGCACCACGTGGATGCGGTTGTCCTGCACGAACGGCAGCAGGCCGGCGGCCACGAGCGCACCCTTGATCCGCGCCATCTCGGCCGGAGGCAGGGGCGCCTTCGTCGCGCGGTCCTCGACGAGGTCGAGCGCCCAGAAGACGCCGAGCCCGCGGACGTCGCCGATCACCGCGTGCCGGTCGGCGAGTTCGGCGAGCGCGGGGGCGAGCACCTCCGTGCCGATACGCCGGGCGTTCTCGACGATCCCCTCCTCCCGCATCGCGTCGATGGCGGCGACGATCGACGCCATCGCGAGCGGATGGCCGGAGTAGGTGAGCCCGCCGGGGAACACGCGGGTGTCGAACTCCGCCGCGAGCGCCGGCGGGATGATGACGCCGCCCGCCGGCACGTAGCCGGAGTTGACGCCCTTCGCGAAGGTGATCAGGTCGGGGACGATCCGGTCGGGATTCAGCTGCGGGTTCTGGAACGCGAACCAGTCGCCGGTGCGCCCGAAGCCGGCCATCACCTCGTCGAAGATCAGGACGATGCCCCAGCGGTCGCAGAGCGCGCGGATGCCGGCCAGCCAGCCGGGAGGCGGCACGATCACGCCGGCCGTGCCGGGCACGGTCTCGACGAGGAGCGCGGCGATCGAGCCGGGGCCCTCCGCCTCCACGATCCGCTCGAGCGCGTGCAGGGCGCGCTCGGCCTCCTGCTCGGGGGTCGTCGACCAGAACTCACTGCGGTAGGCGAAGGGACCCCAGAAGTGCACGTGGCCGCGGGCGAACTCGTTCGGCACCCGCCGCCAGTCGCCCGTCGCGACGATCGCCGCACCGGTGTTGCCGTGGTACGAGCGGTAGGCGGAGAGCACCTTGTCGCGGCCGGTCGCGAGGCGTGCGAGCCGGATCGCGTTCTCGTTGGCGTCGGCGCCGCCGTTCGTGAAGAACACCTTCGAGAACGGCTCCCCCGCCACCTCGAGGATCCGCTGCGCCGCGAGCCCGCGGACCCGGTTCGCATGCGACGGCGCGACGGTCGGCAGGATCGCGGCCTGCTCCTGGATCGCGGCGACGACCTTCGGGTGCGTGTGCCCGATGTTCGTGTTCACCAGCTGGCTGGAGAAGTCGAGGAGGCGCCTGCCGTCCTCATCCCAGACCTCCGCCCCCGAGCCGCCCGCGATGACGAGCGGCTTCAGGGCGCCCTGCGCGCTCCAGGAGTGGAACACGTGCCTGTCCAGCTCGAGCGTGGTCGCGTCGGTGGTCGCGTCCTGGACCTCGTACAACGTCATGCCCTCATCCTCCCCGGTCTTGCACGGATCCGGGGATCTGCGGCCGGAAGCAGCAGATCCCCGGATATATGACGAGTGCGGCTAGCTGCCGCCCTCCTTCAATGTGACCGTCGTCGGCGCGAAGTCGGTACCCATCACGTCGACCCCTTCCGCCTTCAGCTCAGCCAGCGCCGTGTTCACGTAGGTGTTCGAGTAGGCGGTCGCCGGCGGTGCCTTCGTGATGATCGTCGCGCCGGTGTCGTCCTTCGTGGTCTCGGCGATCTGCACCGTCTGGTCCCACTGCGTCTTCCGGATCACGCCGAGCCCGTCGGTGGAGGGCCAGAGCAGCTTGTTGACCTCGTTCGTCTGCCAGAGCTGGTGGCTCGCCCCGAGGGTGGAGCCGGCCTTCGTGACGATGTCCGCCGCGTCCTGCGGGTGGTCCCGCGCGTACACCCAGCCCTCGATCGAGGCCTTGATGAACTTCACCGTCGTCGCCTGGAAGGCCTTGTCCTGCAGCTTCGTCGAGTCGGCCCAGATCGCGTCCTGGAGCATCGCCGTGCCGTCGTCATTCCAGTTGATGACGTTCAGCTCGGACGGCTGGTAGAGCTTGCCGGTCTTCGGGTTGACCGTCTCGAGCACCTGCGCGTACTCGTTGTACGTCATCGCCTGGGCCGCGTCGATGTCGCCGGCGAGGAAGCCCTTCATGTCGAAGGCCTGCTGCACGAGCTTGATGCCGCTCGTCGTGTTCACACCGGCCTTCTGCATGCCGGCGAAGAGCTCCCACTGGTTGCCGTAGCCCCAGCTGCCGACCTTCTTGCCCGCGAGCTGCGCCGGCGTGGTGATGTTCTTGTCCTTCATCGAGATCTGCGTGGTGCCGCTGCGCTCGAAGATCTGCGCCACGTCCGTCACGTTCACGCCCTGCTCGATCGATCCGAGCACCTTCGGCACCCAGGAGATCGCGTAGTCCGCCTGCCCCTTCGCGACCGACTGGATCGGCACCGTGTCCGTACCGGCGGGCTTGATCGTGACGTCCAGTCCCTCCTTCGTGTAGAAGCCCTGGTCGAGTGCGGCGTAGTACCCGGCGAACTGGGCCTGCGGCACCCACTGCAGCTGCAGCGTCACCTTCGTGGTGCCGCCGGCCGACGAGTCGTCGCTGCTGCTGCCCGTGGTGCTGCCGCTGCAGGCGCTGAGCGCGAGCGCGACCGAGGCGGCGGCCGCTGCGGCGACCAGGCCCCTCCTCGTCAGGTGGTGGATCGGTGCTGTTCTCAGACGTGCGGTTCTCATGCGTGAAGCCTCTCCGTGGTGCTGTCGTGTGGTGCAGGACGGGGTGGTGCGGTATTGGTGCGGACGGTGCGTGGGGGGGGTCAGGAGGCGGGGGCGCGGTGGCGGGATGCGACCCGCTCGGCGGCGACGGTGACGACGAAGAAGAGCAGGCCGAGCAGGATCGCGCCGAGCACGAACGCGTAGGCGAGCGGGTAGTTGCTGTAAGCGGCGGCGGAGGTGATCGCGGTCGCCAGCCCGTCGACGGGACCGCCGAAGTACTCCGCGACCAGCGCGGAGATCACAGCCAGGGACGACCCGATGCGCAGGCCCGTGAACACGAGCGGCAGCGCGCCCGGCAGCGTCACGGTGCGGGTCGCCTGCCAGCGGGTCGCCGCGAGCGAGCGCATCAGGTCGCGGTGCACGGGACGCACTTGCCGCAGCCCGCGCAGCGTGTTCACGAACACCGGCACGAAGACCGCGAGCGCCGCGATCAGCTGCCTCGCAGTCTGCGCGTCGGCCCCGAACATCGTGTAGAGCACGGGGCCGAGCGCGACCAGCGGCACGACGGACGCCGCGGTCACCAGCGGCTGCGCCAGCTCGTCCACGGCCCGGATCGACGCCGCGACACCGGCGAGCACGATGCCGACGACAGCGCCGAGCACGAACCCGATCGCGGCGTTCGTGCCGGTGACGAGCATCCCGCGGCCGACGATCGGCGCATCCTGCACGAACAGACCGGCGATCCGCAGCGGCGACGGCAGCACGAACGGCTTGATGTCGAGCACGACGACCGCGAGCTGCCAGAGCACGAGCACGGCGACGCCGAACACGACCGGGGCGATGACGGACCCGCGCGTGAGCCTCATCGGGTCTCGACCCCGCGCGGATCGATCGGGGCACCGTGCAGCGCCTCGCGCACGGCGGTGACTGCGGCGAAGAACGCGTCGTCCTCGCGCGTCCCCTCCCCGCGCTCGGCCTCGGGTCCCAGGTCGACCGGCACGATCCGGCGGATGCGCCCCGGCCGCGGGGACATCACGACGACCCGGTCGGCGAGGAAGACCGCCTCCGGGATCGAGTGGGTGACGAACACGACCGCGGCACCGGTCTCCCCTGCGATGCGGGCGAGCTCGGTCTGCATCCGCTCGCGGGTCATCTCGTCGAGCGCGCCGAACGGCTCGTCCATCAGCAGCAGCCCCGGCCGTTCCGCGAGCGCCCGCGCGATCGCGACCCGCTGCTGCATCCCCCCGGACAGCTGGTCGGGGTAGCGCCCCGCGAACTCCTCCAGCCCGACGAGCGCGAGCAGCTCGTCGACCCGGGCGCGGCGGTCCTCCTTCGGCGACCGGTGCAGCTGGAGCGGGAGGGCGATGTTCTCCGCGACGGTGCGCCAGGGCAGCAGCCCCGACTGCTGGAACGCGATGCCGTACGCCTGGTGCAGCCGCGCCTGGCGAGCGGGCTCGCCGAACACCTGCACGGTGCCCGTCGTCGGCTGGTCGAGGTCGGCGATGAGCCGCAGCAGCGTGCTCTTGCCACAGCCGCTCGGCCCGATGAGTGCGACGAACTCGCCCGGCTCGACGGTCAGGTCGATGCCGTCGAGCGCGACCACGGTGCCCTCCCGCGTCGTGAACGTGCGACCGGCCGAGCGGACCTCGACGGCGGCGGTCACGCGACGACCTCGCCCCGGCGGAAGCGGCGGAGCAGCTGCCCGAGCAGCGCGACGACCGCCGCGGCGATCAGCCCGACGACGATCGCGCCGAGGATCGGCGCCCATGGCTTCGCCGGGTCGCCGCTCGATGCCTGCGCGGTCTCGAGCATCATCCGGCCGATGCCGCCCTGCAGGCCGACCGCGACCTCGGCGACGACGGTGCCGATGACCGCGTTCGCGGCGGCGAGCCGCAGCGCGGGCAGCAGGTACGGCACGCTCGCCGGCAGTCGGAGGCGCAGCAGCGTCGACCACCAGCCGACCGCGTAGGTGCGCAGCAGCTCGACGTGCGCCTGCTCGGGCGACGCGAGACCGCGCAGCGCACCGACCGAGACGGGGAAGAACGCCAGGTACGCGGCGATGACCGCGACCGTCATCCAGTCCTGCCAGGGCGCCTGCCCGAACCGGATCTGGCCGCCGATGCCGCTGACGAGCGGCGCGAGCGCGATCAGCGGCACGGTCTGGCTGAGCACCACCCAGGGCAGGAGCGCCGACTCCGCGGTGCGGAAGCGCTGCATCACGAGCGCGAGCAGCAGGCCGACGACGACGCCGAGCACCCAGCCGCCGGCCGCGACGGCGAGCGTCGCGCCACCCGCTCTCACGACGGCGAGCCAGAGCGGCTCGGACGCGCCGGACAGGACGGGGTCGCCGAGCCGCGCCGCGATGGTCGCGAGGTGCGGCATCGCGGAGTCGCTCGTCCGCGGCAGCACGGTGGTCGCACCGATCACGACGCCGCGCGCCGGACCGACCGCCTTGTACGCCTCCCACAGCACCCCGAGCAGCACGACGCCCAGCACGCCGAGCAGCACCGGCCGAGCGCGCATCACGATGTGGCCGTGACCGTGTCGCGGAGCGCCGGGATGATCGTCTCGCCGTAGACCCGGAGCGTCTCCTCCTTGTTGTCGTGCTGGAGGTAGACGGCGAACTGGTCGACGCCGAGGCCCCGGAGGCGTTCGAGCTTCGCGATGTGCTCCTCCGCGGTGCCGAGCACGCAGAACCGGTCGACGATCTCGTCGGGCACGAACGCGGTGTGCGTGTTGCCCGCGCGGCCGTGCTCGTTGTAGTCGTAGGACTCCCGCGCGCGGATGTAGTCGGTGAGCGCCGTCGGGACCGCCGACCCCTCGCCGTACTTCGCCACGATGTCCGCGACGTGGTTGCCGACCATCCCCCCGAACCACCGGCTCTGCTCGCGGGCGTGCGCGAGCCCCGCCTCCGTACCGTCCGTGATGTAGGCGGGCGCCGCGACGCAGATGGTGATCGAGTCGGGGTCGCGGCCCGCGTCCGCGGCGGCCTTCCGCACGCTCGCGATCATCCACTCGGCGATGTCGACATCGGCGAGCTGCAGGATGAAGCCGTCCCCGACCTCGCCGGTCAGCTTCAGCGCCATCGGCCCGTAGGCGGCGACCCACATCTCGAGCTCGGAGCCGGTGCTCCACGGGAACCGCAGCGTCGCGCCGTTGTGCTCGACGGCCCGCGAGTTCGCGAGCTCGCGGATGACGTGGATCGCCTCCCGCAGCGTCTTCAGCGTGGTCGGTGCGCCGTTCGCGACCCGCACGGCGGAGTCGCCGCGGCCGATGCCGCAGACGGTGCGGTTGCCGTACATCTCGTTCAGCGTCGCGAACACGGACGCGGTGACGGTCCAGTCGCGCGTCGCGGGGTTCGTGACGAACGGGCCGACCTTGATCCGCTTCGTCTCGTTCAGGATCGCGGAGTGGATGACGTAGGGCTCCTCCCACAGCAGGTGGGAGTCGAACGTCCACACGTGGCTGAACCCGAACTGCTCGGCCAGCTTCGCGAGGTGGATCGCCCGCGACGCGGGCGGATTCGTCTGGAGTACGGCGCCGAAGTCCATCAGATGAGGTACTGCGAGAGGGAGCGCTTCACGTACTTGCCGTCGCCTTTCGTGCCGACGTAGCCGCTGTCGTCGACGATCACCTTGCCGCGGGAGACGACCGTGTCGACGTGGCCGTCGATCTCGAATCCCTCCCACGCCGAGTAGTCCATGTTCATGTGGTGGGTGCGGCCCGCGGCCGTGCCGATGGAGGTGTGGCCGTTCGGGTCGTAGACGACCACGTCGCCGTCCGCGCCGGGCTGGATCACGCCCTTCCTCCCGTACATCCCGAACATCCGAGCCGGCGTGGTGGAGGTGATCTCCACCCAGCGCGGCAGCGTGATGTGGCCGTCGACGACGCCCTGGTACAGCAGATCCATCCGGTGCTCGACGGAGCCGATGCCGTTCGGGATCTTCGCGAAGTTCCCGACCCCCATGTCCTTCTGGCCACGCATGCAGAACGGGCAGTGGTCGGTCGAGACCATCTGCAGGTCGTTCGTGCGGAGCGCCTGCCACATGTGGTGCTGGTGGCCCTCCTCCCGCGACCGCAGGGGCGTCGAGCAGACCCATTTCGCGCCTTCGAACGAGCCCCACTCCTCGCTCGAGGCGCCGAGCTGCTCCTCCAGCGAGAGGTAGAGGTACTGGGGGCACGTCTCGCCGAACACGTTGGCGCCGCGGTCGCGCGCCGCTGCGATCTGCTCGACCGCCTGCTTCGCGGACACATGGACGACGTAGAGCGGGGCGCCCGTGAGGTCGGCGATCATGATCGCGCGGTGGGTCGCCTCCTCCTCCGCCTGCCAGGGGCGCGTCAGCCCGTGGTACAGCGGGGAGGTGTTGCCGGCGGCGACGGCCTGCTCGACGAGGACGTCGATGACGGAGCCGTTCTCGGCGTGCATCATCATCAGCGCGCCGTTCTCCGCGCCCTTCTGGAAGGCGCGAAGGATCTGCCCGTCGTCCGACAGGAACACGCCCTTGTAGGCCATGAAGAGCTTGAAGCTCGTGACGCCCTCCGCGATCAGCTCGTCCATCGCCGTCAGGCTGCCGGGCTGCACGTCGGAGAGGATCTGGTGGAAGCCGTAGTCGATGGCGCACTGCCCGGCGGCCTTCTCCTGCCACGCGGCGTATCGGTCGATCACCTGCTCGTGCGGGTACTGCACGACGAAGTCGACGATCGTCGTCGTGCCGCCCCACGCCGCCGCGCGCGTGCCGGTCTCGAAGGTGTCGGAGGCGAAGGTGCCGCCGAACGGCATCTCCATGTGGGTATGGGCGTCGACGCCGCCGGGGATCACGTACTTGCCGGCCGCGTCGATCACGGTGTCGACGTTCCCCTCGACGTCGAAGCCGAGGAGGGTGGAGCCGGGTGCCAGGACCGCCGCGATCGTCTCGCCGTCGATCAGCACGTCGGCCTGGGCGGTGCCGGTCGCGTTGACGACCGTGCCGTTCTTGATCAGCGTCTTCGCCATGGGGCTCCTCTCTCGTCTTCAGGGCCGGTGATCACCGATCAGGGGATCCGGAGGGCGGCTTCGCCGCACCGGATCCCCTGATCGGTGAACACCTCAGGGGGCGGTGATCGCGGTGTAGGAGTCGGGGCGGCGGTCCCGGTAGAACTGCCAGTCGTTCCGCACCTGCCGGATCAGGTCGAGATCGAGGTCGCGGATCAGGACCTCCTCCTCGGTCTTCGAGCCGAGGTCGCCGACCCAGTTGCCGCGCGGGTCGAGGAACTGGCTCGAGCCGTAGAAGTCGACCGCGAGGTCGCCGTACTCGTTGTCCTCGCGGCCGACCCGGTTCGGGGCGGCGACGAAGTAGCCGTTCGCGGCGGCGGCGGCGGCCTGCTCGATCTCCCAGAGCCGGTTGGAGAGCCCGGGCTTCGTCGCGTTCGGGTTGAAGACGATCTGCGCGCCGTTCAGCCCGAGCTCGCGCCACCCCTCGGGGAAGTGCCGGTCGTAGCAGATGTAGACGCCGACCTTGCCGACTGCCGTGTCGAACACCGGGTAGCCGAGGTTGCCCGGCCGGAAGTAGAACTTCTCCCAGAACTTGTCGAGGTTCGGGATGTGGTGCTTGCGGTACTTGCCGAGCACCGTCCCGTCCGCGTCGACCACGACCGCCGTGTTGTAGTACACGCCGGCCTGCGCCTCCTCGTAGATCGGGAGGATCAGCACGATCCCGAGCTCCTTCGCGAGCGCCGCGAAGCGGGTCACGATCGGGCCGTCCGCCGGCTCCGCGTAGTCGTAGTACTTCGCGTCCTCCGTGATCCCGAAGTACGGGCCGTAGAACAGCTCCTGGAAGCAGACGACCTGCGCGCCGTCCGCCGCGGCGGTCCGGGCGAAGCCCTCGTGCCTGTCGAGCATCGACGCCGTGTCACCGGTCCACGTGGTCTGGGTGATGGCCGCTCTGATGGTGCTCATCGAATCAGCATCCTCCCCGCGCGTTACGGGGGTATTACCGTCACGTTTCCTTCGCTGCTGGTGACACTCGTAGGCTCACCCGGATGGCCACCGACCGCATCGTCGTCCTGGCAGGAGGCGTCGGCGGGGCGAAGTTCGTCCGCGGCCTGCGCACCCTCGCCCGACGCACCTCCTCCCCCGCCGCCATCACCGTCGTGGCGAACACGGGCGACGACCTGTGGCTCGCGGGCCTGCGGGTGACGCCCGACCTCGACTCGCTGATGTACGCCCTGGCCGGCGTGAACGACGACGAGCGCGGCTGGGGGCGCGCCGGCGAGAGCCTGCGGGTGAGCGCCGAGCTGACCGCGTACGGCGTCGGCTGGCCGTGGTTCACCCTCGGCGACCTCGACCTCGGCACCCACATCGCCAGGTCCGCGCTGCTGAAGGAGGGTCTGCCGCTGTCCGCCGTCGTCGAACGGCTGACCGCGCGCTGGCCGCTCGGGGTGCGGCTGCTGCCCGCCACCGATCAGGAGGTGGAGACCCATGTCGTCACCGCGGAGGGCGAGCTGCACTTCGAGGAGTGGTGGGTCCGCACCCGAGCTGCGGTGCCCGCGCTCGGCTTCGTGCAGCACGGGGTCGAGACGGCGACCGCCGCCCCCGGCGTGCGGGAGGCGATCATGGAGGCGGACGTCGTGCTCGTCGCACCCTCCAACCCGGTCGTGTCGATCGGCACGATCCTCGGGATCCCGGGGATCCGGGCGGCGCTGCGGGAGACGAGCGCCCCGGTCGTCGGCGTCTCCCCCGTCATCGGCGGCTCGGTGGTCCGCGGAATGGGCGACGTCTGCCTGACCGCGATCGGCGTGGCCACCGATGCCGGCGCCGTCGCACTGCACTACGGCGCCCGACCGGCGGCCGGGCTGCTCGACGGCTGGTTGGTCGACGACGTCGACGCCGCCACGGTCGACCCGCTCACCGCGGCCGGCATCGCAGCGCGCGCGGTGCCGCTCTGGATGACCGACGACGAGACCACCGCTCGGATGGCCGCCGCCGCGCTGTCGCTCGCCCGGTCCGTTCGTGAGTAGCCGCGCCACCGCGCTGCAACCAGTCACCGCCGGGGTGGTCGGCACCGTCACCGGCTTCTTCGGGTCGGTCGCCGTGCTGCTCGCCGGCCTGACCGCCGCGGGCGCGACCGCCGAGCAGGCGGCCTCCGGTCTCGCAGCGCTCTGCGTCGCGAACGGCGCCCTGTCGATCGCGGTCTCCCTGCGCCTGAAGATCCCCGTGTGCTTCGCCTGGTCGACGCCGGGGGCCGCGCTGCTGGTCGCGGCGCATCCCGACTCGTTCGGCACCGCGGTCGGCGCCTTCATGCTCGCCGGTCTGCTCGGCGTCGTGACCGGCGTGGTCCCCGCGTTCGCGCGGTGGATCGACCGGATCCCTGCTGCGCTCTCGGGCGGGCTGCTCGCCGGCGTGCTGCTGCCGTTCTGCCTCGCGCCGGTGCGGGAGGCGGTGGTGACGCCCTGGACGGTGCTGCCGCTCGTACTCGTGTGGCTCATGCTGTCCCGGATCGCCCCGCGCGCTGCCGGACCGGTCGTGATCATCGCGGCCGTCGTCGTCACGGTGCTGCAGGGCGCCGCGGGTTCCGCGCTCGCGCCGGTCCCGCGGCTCGTCGCGCCCGCGCTCGACCCGGTCGGCGTCATCGCCCTCGGGGTGCCGCTCTACCTCGTGACGATGGCGGGCCAGCAGCTGCCCGGCATCGCCGTGCTGACGGCGAACGGGTACCGCCCGCCGACCCGTGTCGCGCTGATCGCCTCCGGCGCTGTGAGCGCGCTCGTCGCGCCGCTCGGGGCGGTGCAGCTGAACCTCGCGGCCATCTCGGGCGCGATCATGATCGGGCCGGACGCGGGCGAGGACCGGTCGCGCCGCTGGATCTCGGGCGTGGCCTCCGGCTGCACCTACTTCGTGCTCGCGGGCATCGCCGGGGTCGTCGCGGGTCTCGTCGGCGACACCCCTCCCGCGCTCGTGGAGGCGGCGGCCGGACTCGCGCTGATCGGTGCGTTCGTCGGCGCGATCTCCTCAGGCGTCGCCCGGCCGGACACCCGTGTCGCGGCCGCGGTCACCTTCCTCGTCGTCGGCTCGGGCATCGCCGTGGCAGGCATCGGCAGCGCCTTCTGGGGCCTGCTGGTCGGCGGGCTCGCCCTCGCCCTCCTGACCAGGCGGGCTTCGCCCCGTTGACCCGATTCCGTTTCGAAGGAGTTTCCGCGCCTTCGGCCGGAAAACTCCTTCAAAACGGAATCCGTCGTTCGCCCGTGCCATCGCGGTCGATACGCTCGCTCGGACGCCACGGACACGATGGGATCCGTCGTCCACACCCGGGGGTTGCGATGCCGAAGACCGTATTCGACGGACCGGTCGACGATCGTCTCGTCGACCGCGCACTGGAGGGCAGCCGGCCCGGCAGCTTCTGGATCGAGCGCACGCCCGGCGATCGGCGACCTGCGCTGACCGCGGATCTCGCCTGCGACCTGCTCGTCATCGGCGGCGGATACACCGGGCTCTGGACCGCGCTCGCGGCGAAGCGGCGCGACCCTGCCGCCCGCGTCGTCGTGCTGGAGGCGCGGACGAACGGCTGGGCCGCCTCCGGCCGCAACGGCGGCTTCGCGGAGGCGAGCCTCACCCATGGCGAATCGAACGGGAGGACGCGGTTCACGACCGGCTACGACGCGCTGGACGCGGATGGGCTCGAGAACCTCGACGCGATGGAGGCCGACGTGCTCGGCTTCGAGCGGAACGCCGACTGGGAGCGCACCGGCGTCTACGGTGTCGCCACCGAGCCGCACCAGGTGCCCTGGATGGCGGATGACGTCGACGGCGAGCGCGCGGTCTTCCTCGACGGGCCGGCGATGCGCGCGGCGGTCGCCTCCCCCACCTACCTCGCCGGCGTGCTGCGCCCCCGCGACTCGGCGATCGTCGACCCGGCGCGGCTCGTCGATGCGCTCGCGCACGCGTGCGCCTCGGCGGGCGTCGAGCTGTTCGAGCGCAGCCCGGTGCTCGGCATCGAGCGGGTCACCGGCGGCGTCGGCGCGACCACGGCTCGCGCGACGGTGACGGCGAGACGCGTCGCACTGGCGACGAACGCGTTCCCGACGCTCCTGAAGCGCCTCCGGCTGTTCACCGTGCCCGTCTACGACTCCGTGCTGATGACGGAGCCGCTCTCCGCCGCCGATCGGTCGGCGATCGGCTGGCAGGGACGCCAGGGGATCGCCGACAGCGCGAACCAGTTCCACTACTACCGACTCACCGACGACGACCGGATCCTGTTCGGCGGCTACGACGCGATCTACCACTACGGCGGCAGGGTGCGGCCGGAGTACGAGGAGCGGCCGCAGTCCTTCCGCACCCTCGCGCAGCACTTCTTCACGACGTTCCCGCAGTTGGAGGACGTGCGCTTCAGCCACCGGTGGGCAGGCGCGATCGACACCTGCTCGCGGTTCTGCGCCTTCTTCGGCACCGCGTGGGGTGGCCGGGTGACCTACGCGCTCGGCTTCACCGGGCTCGGGGTCGCGGCGACCCACTACGCGGCGGACGTGATGCTCGACCTGCTCGACGGGCTGCAGACGCGGCGCACGACGAACCCGATGGTGCGCTCGACGCCGCTGCCGTTCCCGCCGGAGCCGCTGACCTGGCCCGCGGTGCAGGCGACCCGGTTCGCGCTGAACCGCGCGGACCACGACGAAGGAAGACGGGGACTGTTCTTGAAAACGCTCGACGCGGTGGGTCTGGGGTTCGACTCGTGAGCGGGGACCTGCTCGTCCAGGACGGCCGGCTGCTCACCCCCGCGGGCGTCGTCGACGCACCGCTGCTCGTGCAGGGCGGCGTGATCGCCGCGATCGGCGAGGACGCGGTGGACCGCGCGAAGCCGGGGACGCCCGAGCTCGACGCCCGCGGGGGGCTCGTCACGCCGGGCTTCCAGGACGCCCACATCCATCCGTACCACGCGGGCATCGACCTGCTCCGGCTCGCGCTGAACGACGAGACCACCGCCACCGCCTACTTCGACCGGATCGCCGCGTACTGCGCCGCGAACCCGGACCTCGAGTGGATCCGGGGTGGCGGCTGGGCGATGGAGGCGTTCCCGGGCGGGGTGCCGACCGCCGCCGCGCTCGACGCGGTCACGGACGGGCGGCCCGCGTTCCTCTCCAACCGGGACGGCCACGGTGCCTGGGTCAACACCGCGGCGCTCGAACGGGCGGGCGTGACCGCCTCCACGCCCGATCCGGTCGACGGCCGCATCGAGCGGGGTGCCGACGGGCGGCCGATCGGCATGCTGCAGGAGGGGGCGATGGACCTCGTCTCCGACCTGCTGCCGCCGACGACGGATGACGAGATCGATGCGGCGTTCCTCGTCGCGCAGCGGCAGCTGCTCGCCTGGGGCATCACGGGCTGGCAGGACGCGATGATCGGCACGGTCCACGGCCTGCCCGACCTGCTCGCCTCCTCCCTCCGCCTCGCCGACCGCGGCGAGATCGTCGCCCACGTCATCGGCGCGCTGTGGTGGGAGCGGGACCGCGGGCTCGAACAGGTCCCCGAACTGGTCGAGCGCCGGGCGCTCGCCGCCGGCCGCGAGCGGTTCCGCGCGACGAGCGTCAAGATCATGCAGGACGGGGTGCCGGAGAACTTCACCGCGGCGATGCTCACGCCGTACCTCGACGCGCACGGACACGACAGCGGCGAGACGGGGAAGAGCTTCGTCGATCCCGCGGTGCTGCGGGAGGCGGCGATCGCGCTGGACGCGGAGGGGTTCCAGCTGCACGTCCACACGATCGGCGACCGGGCGGTACGGGAGGCGCTCGACGCGATCGAGGCGGCCCGCGTGGCCAACGGCGTCCGGGACGCCCGGCACCACCTCGCCCACATCCAGGTGATCCACCCGGACGACGTGCCGCGGTTCGCCCGGCTCGGGGTGATCGCGAACGCGCAGCCCTACTGGGCGACGCACGAGCCGCAGATGGACGACCTCTGCATCCCGTTCCTCGGCCCGGAGCGCGCTCGCTGGCAGTACCCGTTCGGCTCCCTCGCGCGGTCCGGCGCCGTGCTCGCGTTCGGCAGCGACTGGTCGGTGACCACGGCCGACCCGCTGCAGATCATCCACGTCGCGGTGAACCGGGCCCTGTTCGGCGCCCCGCCCGCGGAGCCGCTGTGGGGCGAGCAGGCGCTGTCCCTCGGCGACGCGCTCACCGCCGCGACGGCCGGATCGGCGTTCGTGAACCACGACGAGGACCGCGCCGGGCGCCTCCTGCCCGGCCTCGCCGGCGACCTGGCGATCCTGAACCGGGACATCACGGCGGCGCCTGCGGCGGAGATCGGCGCCGCGAGCGTGGCCGCGACGGTCGTCGGCGGCCGCGTCGTCTTCGGGTGATTCTTCGCGGGTTAGCCGCCGGCGAGGGTGGAGGCGAGGCTCATGCCCTCGCCCGTGCGCCGACGCGAGGTCACGAGCACCACCGCCACCAGGGCGAGCGCGACGAGCGTGAGCAGCAGCATCAGGGTCGACATCGCGGCGATCGCCGGGCGGAGGGACGAACGGATCGACGCGAAGACGTAGACCGGGTACGGGGTCGCGTCGGCGGTCGAGACGAAGCTCGACAGCACCGTGTTGTCGAGGCTGAGGGTGAACGACAGCAGCGCGCCCGAGATGACGGCGGGCCGCATCAGGGGGAAAGTGATGTCGAAGAACCGGCGGATCGGGGGTGCACCGAGGTCGGCGGCGGCCTCCTCCAGCGACGCGGACAGGCCCGCCATCCGGGCGCGGACGATGAAGGTGACGACCGCGCAGGAGAACAGCGAGTGCGCCACGATCAGCCGGAGGATGCCGGAGTTCATCGGCGTGAGGCCCCACTCCGTACCGAGCGTGACGAACCACGGCAGCAGCGACACGGCGTTCACGATCTCCGGCGTGACCAGCACCAGCGCGAGCAGCGCGGTGAGCCAGCCGATCCACCGGGCGCCGGCGCGCCGCGCGATCGCGACCCCGGCCAACGACCCGAGCACCGCGGCGACGAGGGCGGAGCACACGCCGACGTAGATGGAGACCTGCACGCCGCTCGTGATCGCGGAGTTGCTGAGCGCATCGACGTAGGCGCCGAGCCCGAAACCGCGGTACGTCTGCAGCAGCCGGCCCTCGTTGAAGGAGTACGCCACGATGACGAGCACGGGGAAGAAGAGGAACAGGAACCCGAGCACGCCCCAGATGCCGAGCAGCACGGTGCCGGGGTCGCGCCGCCGCCTCCGGCCCGTCGGTGCGGCGGCGGCGGGGGTGGATGTGACCGCGGTCATGCGTCCCGCTCCAGGAGTGCGACGTGCTCGAACCGGTCGATGACCATCCGGACCACCCGGAACAGCAGCGCGAAGACGACCACGACCGCGATGATCGCGAGCATCAGCACGATGGCCATCGCGCTGCCGAGGGCCCAGTTCTGCGCGACGGTGAACTGGGAGGCGACCTGCTGGCCGATCATGCTGCCGGCCGCGCCGCCCAGCACGCTCGGCGTGATGTAGTCGCCCATCAGCGGGACGAACACGAGCAGCAGTCCGGCCCCGATGCCGGGCATCACGATCGGGAGGGTCACCCGGCGGAAGGTCTCGGCCGCGTTCGCGCCGAGGTCGCGGCTCGCCTCCAGCAGCCGGTGGTCGAGCCGCTCGAGCGTGACGTAGAGCGGCAGGATCATCAGCGGCAGGTAGTTGTAGACGACGCCGAGCTGCACCGCGCCGGTCGTGTACAGCAGCTCCGGCGTGCCGAGCCCGAGGGACCGCGAGATGTCGGCGACGAACGAGGTGGGGCTGAGCACGATCTGCCACCCGATCGTCCGGACCAGGAAGTTCGTCCAGTAGGGCACGAGCACCAGCGCCAGCGCGATGCCCTGGTACTTCGCCGGCAGCTTCACCGCCATCCAGTACGCCATCGGGAACGCGATCACCAGGCAGGCGAGCGTGCCGACCAGCGCGATCTGCAGCGTCCGCCCGAAGACGGTGAGGAAGGTGGGGTTCAGCGCCTCCGCGAACCGGCCGAGGGACAGCACCGAGTTGTCGTGGGTGATGTACAGGCTCGGCTTGTCGCCGAAGGAGTACCAGAGGATGACGATGAACGGCGCGATGAAGAAGAACAGCAGCCACGCCGACACCGGCACGGCGAGGACGCCGACGTTCCACCGGAGGCGTCGGCTGCGGACCCGTGGGGCCGCGAGGGCGTCCGCGGTCACGCGCCCGCCGCCGCCTGGATGTCGTTGAAGATCGCGACGCGCTGCTCCTGCGACTCCGGGACGATGTCGAAGACCAGCTTCTTGGTCTCCTCCTCGGAGTAGAAGATCAGCTCGGGCAGCTCGACGCCCGCCGCGGTGGCCTTCTCGACGATGCCCGTCACCGCGGTGTTGTACCCGATGTAGAGCAGCTCCTTCAGCGACACGTCCTGGTCGAGCACGTAGTCGATGAACGCGTGCGCCGCGTCGATGTTCTTCGCCCCGACCGGGATGGTCCAGTTGTCGACGAACTGCCCCGCCCCCTCCGACGGCTTGACCCACTTGTAGCGGTTCCGGTCGTCGTTGCCGAGGATGCCCTGGCGGGCGTCGCCGTTGAACGCGTGGGCGAGCACGCGGCCGTTCTGGGCGATGGTGTTGCTGACGTAGGACTCGAACGCCTGCACGTTCGGGGCGATGTTCTTCACGAGGAAGTCCTTCGCCGCGTCGAGCGTGCCGGAGTCGTTGGTGTTGATGTCCTCCCCGATCGAGAAGAAGTACGCCCAGAGGATCTCGTTGGGGTCCGCGATGAAGCTGGTCTTGCCTGCGGCCTCGTTCTGGGCCGCGTCGAAGAAGTCCTTCCAGCTCGTCAGGTCCCGCGTGATGACGGTCGTGTCGTAGACGTAGCCGCTCGCGCCGAACGCCTTCGGGACGCTGTACCGGTTGCCCTTGTCGAAGTCCGTGTCGAGGTACACCGGGTCGACGTTCTTCAGGTTCGGCAGCTTGCTCTGGTCGAGCTTTTCGAGCAGCTTCAGTTCGATCATCTGCGGGATGAAGCTGATGGTGGGGACCACGAGGTCGTACCCGCTGGTGCCCTTCGCCGCGGTGAGCTTCGCGATCAGCTCCTCGTTCGAGTCGTAGCTGCCGAGCTTGACGGTCGCGCCGCCGTCCGTCTTCGCGAACGACTTCAGCACCGCCGGGTCGTCGTACTCCCCCCACGTGTACAGGCTGAGCGAACCGCTGCCGCCGGCGCCGGC
>NZ_CAXTHO010000035.1:0-21655 GCF_964244015.1 uncultured Amnibacterium sp.
TTTCCAAACTGATGGCGCGGGTTCGATTCCCGTCATCCCCTCCACGCCAGCCCAGCCGCTGATCGAGGTGGGCCCTTCGAGGGCCTCAGGAACCGCGCAGCGAGCCTCGAGATCACGTCGAGCGGATCACTCGCAGGCCACGCCGTCTCCGTCGCGGTCGAGCCGCGGCGTCTCGTAGCCCGGCTGTCCGCGGTGCAGCGGCGCTGCTCCCGCGGCACGGACGGCGTCGCAGTTCGCGTAGTAGGTGCCGGACGATCCGCTGCTGCTCCCTGAGCCGCCGGTCGTGTGCTTGACGGGCTTCGGCTTCGGCGTCGCTTTCGGGAGCAGCGACGTGACGAGGGGCGTGGCCGGCTTCGCGACGACGAGGTTCGGGCACGTCGCCAGGTACCCGACGATCGCCGTCTTCTCGGCGTCGTCGATGCTCAGCTTCCAGCGACTCTTCACTGCGACGAACTGCTTGACGTACGTGCAGACGTCGCTCTTCGCGGCCGGTATCCACTGCGCCGGATCGCGGTCGCCCTTCGACCGGTTGCTCGAGAGCGACACGGCGATCAACGAGGGGCCGTATCCGAGGTCGTTGGCATAGGCGGCCCGTTTCCTCGCCGACCACGTCCACGCCCCGGACGCCCATGCCTCCGCGAGCGGAACCAGGTGGTCCACGTCGAGGCGCGACGCCTTCGTGATGACCTTGTTGTCGTAGGCGCTGATCCACTTGCCGCCCTTGACCGTTCCGGAGCGGTTCACCGATGCCGTGATCCGGCTCTCGGATTTCAGTACCTCGGCGCGGGTGTTCTCGCCGTCCTTGTCGCGGTCGATCCAGCCACCGAACCTGCTCCGCTGGTAGGACGAGACGTGCGCCTCCTTCTTGACCGTGAGCCCGTTCAGAAGGATGACCGCGCTCACCTTGCCCTCGGGCGCGGCGTTCGCCCGAAGCGCGATGCCGCGGACTTCCGTGCTGCGGGCCGGCGCAGCAGGAGCTGGCGCCGCGCCGAGCAGGAGGCCGGATGCGGCAACGGCGATGCCGGTCAGAATCGCGAGAGGGCGCTGCATCATGTCTCCAGAGGCTCGGGCCTCGGACCGTAGAAGCCCGGCGCTCGGATGCGGCGGCGGCCCGCCGACCTGCGCGAAACCGGAGCTGCAGCGAGCACGAACATCGCCGGGGCTAGGTGCAGTGCCGGCCCGCGGCGCTGTCCTCGCGATTTGTGCAGGCAACGTTCGGCCAGCACGGGTTCGATGTGCAGCACCCACCAAGGAGAACGCCGTGCGAACACCCATCCGCATCCTGACGCTCGCCGCCGCGGTGCCGCTCACGGCCCTCGCGCTCGCCGCCTGCACGCAGGTGACGCCGCTGCCGTCGCTCAGCACGCGGTCCGCATCGCCGACGCCGACCGCGACTCCCGGTCCGACGACCGCGGCGATCGCCGACCTCGCGCTTCGCGAGGTGGGCGAGGGGAAGGTCGTCTCGGTCGAGGACGAGTCGGACGGCACGGAGTGGGACGTCCGGGTGGTCCTCGACGACGGCTCGGTGCGGGAGGTGCACCTCGCCGCGGCCGGCACCGTCCTCGCAGGCCCGAGCGCGGACACGACCACACCCGACCAGCAGTCCGACAACCGCGCCCAGGTCGCAGCTGCGTCCATCAGCCTCGAGAGCGCGCAGAAGCGGATGCTCGCAGCGGTGCCCGGCGGGAGGGTCACGGCGATCGAGCTCGACGACTACCAGAGCCGCGTGGTCTGGCGCGGCGACGTGCTGGCCGACGGCGTCCGGCACGACGTGCGCATCGATGCGGTGAACGGCTCCGTCGTGCTGGACAGCGCGGACGCGAACCCCACCGCGACCCCCACGACCGGGTCCTGACCGCTCGCGGATCCGGGAGGCGTGGAGGCGCTCGGAGGTCGGTCACATCCGCGTGCTCCTAGCGTCGATGCCTGCTCAACACCCTCGACGACGGGACATCTCATGGCGCTCGGCACCCTGCTCCTCCGCCTCACGGTCGGCGGCCTGTTCGTGGGCCACGGCCTGCAGAAGCTCACCGGCGCGTTCGACGGCCCGGGCCTCGACGGCGTCACGGGGATGATGACCTCGCTCGACATCCACCCGCCGCGCCAGAACGCGATCGCCGCAGCCTCGGCCGAGACCTTCGGTGGCGCTGCGCTCGCGCTCGGCATCGCGACCCCGGCTGCGGCGGCCGCGCTGATCGCCACGATGACCACCGCAGTGCGGAAGGTGCATCTGGGGAACGGCGTCTGGAACGCCAAGGGCGGCTGGGAGTACAACGCGGTGCTCGCCGCGGCGGCCGCCGCGATCGCCGCCGATGGGCCGGGCCCGATCTCCTTCGACGCGATCTTCAAGAGGTCGACGTGGGGCTTCGGAGGCGCGGTGTTCGCCATCGGCGCCGGGATCGCCGGCTCCTACGCCGTGACCGAATACGCCAAGCGAGCGAAGCCGGTCGCCGAGGTCGCCGCGGCCGGCTGATCCACCCACAGCGGGCACACACGACCTGCCCAGACGATGTCGGCATCATCATCGGGTACGAACGGAAGGACACCACGTGACCAACGTCGAAACCCCCACCAATGTCGAGGCGAAGGCCGAGCCGATCCTCGACCAGACCCAGGCCAGCACCGAGGACATCAACGGGACCCAGCAGTACCTCGCGCCGATCGTGATCGCCATGCAGGCGCTCGCGATCAACGGCAAGCAGGCGCACTGGCACATCCGCGGCGAGAACTTCATCGCCGTGCACGAGCTGCTCGACAAGGTCGTGAAGCACGCGTCGAAGTACGCCGACCTCGCCGCGGAGCGCACCGTCGCCCTCGGCCTGCCCGTGGACGCGCGGCTCTCGACCATCGCGGCGAAGAACCCGCTGCCCGAGATGAAGGACGGCTTCCAGAACTACGGCCCGATGATCGAGCAGGTCGTCGCCCAGATCGATGCAGCCGTCGCGGTCGTGCGCGCTGCGGTCGAGGGCCTCGACGACATCGATCTGAACAGCCAGGACGTCGCGATCGAGATCGAGCGGGGCCTCGTCGAGGACCGCTGGTTCCTCTCCGCCCATCTCGCGACAGACTGACCGGTCAAGACGCATCGGAGGGGCCGCACCGGGAGCACCGGAGCGGCCCCTCCGTTCGCTGTCCGGCCTCGACCGCTGCGGGACTCGCTAGACTTCCCGGCGGTCGTTTCCGCTGTCCACCGCGGATCCCTCACGGGGCCCGTATCGCGGGGCGTAGCTCAGCTTGGTAGAGCACCCGCTTTGGGAGCGGGAGGCCGCAGGTTCGAATCCTGTCGCCCCGACCGACGGCGATCCGCACCGAACAGCGCACGAAACGACCACGACAAGGATCGAGGAACACGTCCATGGTCACCACGACCGTCGAGAAGCTGAGCCCGACGCGGGTCAAGCTCGCGATCTCCGTCACACCGGAAGAGCTCAAGCCGAACATCGCCCACGCCTACAGCCACATCGCCGAGGACGTGCAGATCCCCGGCTTCCGCAAGGGCAAGGTGCCGCCGCCCATCATCGACCAGCGGGTCGGCCGCATCGCGGTGCTCGAGCACGCGGTGAGTGAGGGGCTCGACCAGTTCTTCCGTGATGCCGCGGCAGCGAACGACGTCCAGCCGCTCGGCCGGCCCCAGGCGGACATCACCGTCTGGCCCGACGCGAAGGACTTCTCCGGCGACCTGGAACTCACCATCGAGGTGGACGTGCGGCCCGACATCGAGCTGCCCTCGCTCGACACGCTGACGGTGGTCGTCGACCCGATCGAGGTCACCGACGCGGACATCGCGCAGCAGATCGACGAGCTGCGCGGTCGCTTCGGCACGCTCAGCACCGTCGACCGCCCGGCGACATCCGGCGACTTCGTGCAGATCGACCTCATCGCCACGATCGGTGACGACCAGGTCGACAGCGCGAACGCCATCTCCTACGAGATCGGCTCCGGCGAGCTGATCGAGGGCATCGACGAGGCGCTCGAATCGCTCACCGCGGGGGAGTCGACCACCTTCGCGTCGACCCTGCTGGGCGGGGACCACGAGGGCGAGGAAGCGCAGATCGCCGTCACGATCCTCGCGGTGAAGGAGCGCGAGCTGCCCGACCTCGACGACGACTTCGCGCAGATGGCGAGCGAGTTCGACACGCTCGACGAGTTGCGCGCCGACCTGGCCGGCCAGGTCGAGCGGCAGAAGAGGTTCGCGCAGGTGTCGCAAGCGCGCGACAAGGTCGCGGATGCGCTTCTCGCGAAGGTCGACGTGCCGGTGCCCGCCTCCGTGATCGAGGACGAGGTGCACCGTCACCTCGAGAACGAGGGCCGGCTGGACGACGACGTGCACCGCGCCGAGGTGACAGAGGCCAGCGAGAAGGCCTTCCGTTCGCAGCTGCTCTTCGACAAGGTCGCGGAGCAGGAGCAGATCGGCGTCTCGCAGGACGAGTTCGCGCAGTACGTCGTGCAGTCCGCCCAGCAGTACGGCATGCAGCCGCAGGAGTTCATCGAGGTGCTGCAGCAGAACAACCAGCTGCAGTCGATGTTCGGCGAAGTCGCCCGCGGCAAGGCGATCGGCGTGCTGCTCGGCAAGGTCGAGATCGTCGACACCACGGGTGCAGCCGTCGACCTGAGCGACTTCATCGTCGCGGACGCCTCCGGCGATGTCGCAGCCGACGAGCCCGACGAGCAGACGACCGACGCTCAGGCGCAGGTCGACGGCGCGTCGGAAGCCGCCGGGGACGAGCCCACTGCCGAGTCCGAGATGGCGGCCACGCCCCGGGTGTGACCCTCGTCCGACCTGGATCGGACGCCCGGCCGTGCGTGCACGGCCGGGCGTCTCTCTTGTCGGGGACCCTCGAGATCAGCCGACCCGGCGCAGCGGGAACGCCGACGGCGAACAGCGCATCACTCGTCGGAAGCGCTCAGTACCGTTGGCAGCACGCTTCGAGCCCCGGGGATCGAGGCACTCTCGAGACCACATGAATGGAAGTGCTGCGAATGGCCGACTTCAGTCCGACGCCCAGCGTCTTCGACCGCCTCCTGCGCGATCGCATCATCTGGCTCGGCAGCGAGGTTCGCGATGAGAACGCGAACGAGATCGCCGCCAAGCTCCTCCTACTGGCCGCCGAGGACAGCGAGAAGGACATCTTCCTGTACATCAACTCGCCCGGCGGATCGATCACGGCCGGCATGGCGATCTACGACACGATGCAGTTCGTCCCGAACGACATCGTGACCGTCGGCATCGGGATGGCGGCCTCCATGGGCCAGTTCCTGCTCAGCGCCGGCACCAAGGGCAAGCGCTACATCACGCCGAACGCGCGGGTGCTGCTGCACCAGCCCTCCGGCGGCTTCGGCGGCACCTCGTCAGACATCCAGACGCAGGCGCAGCTGATCATCGACATGAAGAACCGGCTCGCGAAGATCACCGCGGACGCGACCGGCCACACGGTCGACCAGGTCAACGCCGACGGCGACCGCGACCGCTGGTTCAACGCGGACGAGGCGCTCGAGTACGGCTTCGTCGACCACATCCGCGCGTCTGCCGCGGATGTCACCGGTGGTGGCGGCACCGACACCAAGCAGTCCGTCAGCGCCGCTGACCTCTGAACGACGCCGACTTCTGAGTAACGGAGAAACACGAACATGAACTGGAACGACTCGGCTCAGCCGGGCGGTACCGCGACGTCGCCCTCCGGGCGATACATCCTGCCGAGCTTCGAGGAGCGCACGGCCTACGGCTACAAGCGGCAGGACCCCTACGCGAAGCTCTTCGAGGACCGCGTCGTGTTCCTCGGCGTGCAGGTCGACGACGCCTCGGCGGACGACATCATGGCGCAGCTGCTCGTGCTGGAGAGCCAGGACCCCGAGCAGGTCATCCGCATGTACATCAACTCGCCCGGCGGCTCGTTCACGGCGATGACCGCGATCTACGACACGATGCAGTACATCCGCCCGCCGATCTCGACGGTCGTGCTCGGTCAGGCCGCGTCCGCGGCAGCGGTCATCGCCGCGGCCGGCGAGCCCGGCATGCGCCTGGCGCTGCCGAACGCGCGCATCCTGATCCACCAGCCCGCCACCTCCGGCGGCTCCGGTGGGCAGGCGAGCGACATCGAGATCCAGGCCGCCGAGGTGCTGCGCATGCGCACCTGGCTGGAGGAGACGTTGTCGCACCACTCGAAGCGCTCCGTCGAGCAGGTCAACCGCGACATCGAGCGCGACAAGATCCTCGACGGCGCGGGTGCCCTCGAGTACGGCCTGATCGACCAGGTGCTCTCGAGCCGCAAGCAGGCACCGGCGACCCCGGCCCTCGCCTCCGCCTGAGCCCCTCCCGCATCGGCAGTGCCCCGGACCTCCGTTTCGTAGGAATCAACTTCTTACGAAACGGAGGTCCGGGGCATTTCCGCGGTGTCGGATCCGACGCCGTCACTCGTGTCACACGAGCACCACCGGCACCGCGCGTTCCGGGTGCCCCGAACGGGATCGCAACACCCGTACGACACACCGCCGCCGGGTGTCGGGCCGCGGGTTAGGCTCGACGCCAATCGATCGACACCCGGGGGAGAAGACGCTCAATGGCTCGAATGGGCGAAAGCGCCGACCTGCTGAAATGCTCGTTCTGCGGCAAGAGTCAGAAGCAGGTCCAGCAGCTGATCGCGGGACCGGGCGTCTACATCTGCGACGAGTGCGTCGAGCTGTGCAACGAGATCATCGAGGAGCGCCTCGCTGAGGCCGCGGACGACAGCACCGGCGAGTTCGACCTGCCGAAGCCCAAAGAGATCTACGCCTTCCTCGAGGAGTACGTGATCGGGCAGGAGGGCGCGAAGCGATCCCTCTCCGTCGCGGTCTACAACCACTACAAGCGCATCCGCGCGCGGGGCACGCTCGCCGCAGCCGACACCATCAAGGACGACATCGAGATCGCGAAGTCGAACATCCTGCTGATCGGCCCCACCGGGTGCGGCAAGACGTACCTCGCGCAGACCCTCGCGAAGCGACTGAACGTCCCGTTCGCCGTGGCCGACGCGACGGCGCTGACGGAGGCCGGGTACGTCGGTGAAGACGTCGAGAACATCCTCCTCAAGCTCATCCAGGCCGCGGACTACGACGTCAAGCGGGCCGAGACCGGGATCATCTACATCGACGAGGTCGACAAGATCGCGCGGAAGTCGGAGAACCCCTCCATCACCCGCGACGTGTCGGGTGAAGGCGTGCAGCAGGCGCTGCTGAAGATCCTCGAGGGCACGACCGCCTCGGTGCCGCCGCAGGGCGGGCGCAAGCACCCGCACCAGGAGTTCATCCAGATCGACACGACGAACGTGCTGTTCATCGTCGCCGGCGCCTTCGCGGGCCTCGAGCAGATCATCGCGCAGCGGGTCGGCAAGAAGGGCATCGGCTTCGGCGCGCAGCTGCACTCGAAGATCGACGAGAAGACGCTGTTCGCCGACGTGCTGCCCGAGGACCTGCACAAGTTCGGCTTGATCCCCGAGTTCATCGGGCGGCTCCCGGTCGTCACCACGGTGCTGCCGCTCGACCAGCACGCGCTGATGGAGATCCTGACGGAGCCGAAGAACGCGCTCGTGAAGCAGTACCAGCGCATGTTCGAGATCGACGGCGTCGACCTCGAGTTCGACGACGGCGCGCTCGAGGCCATCGCGGACCTCGCCGTGCTGCGGCAGACCGGCGCGCGGGGTCTGCGCGCGATCCTCGAGGAGGTGCTCGGCCCGGTGATGTTCGAGGTGCCGTCCTCCAACGAGGTCGCCCGCGTCGTGATCACCAGGGACGCGGTCGAGAAGAACGCGGCCCCGACCATCGTCCCGCGCGGCCGCGTCCGCCCGCAGGAGAAGTCCGCCTAGCTGTTCATCGAGCAGAAAGGGCCGCCTCGGACTCGCCGATGCGGCCCTTTTCGTCGGTCAGGTCAACCCTCGGCGCTCCAGCAGCGGCTCGATCGAGGCGTCTCGACCGCGGAAGCTGCGGTAGGCGGCGATCGGGTCCTCCGCGTTGCCACGGCTCAGCACGAGGCGGCGGAACCGGTCGCCGTTCTCGCGGGTGAGGCCGCCGTGCCCCTCGAACCAGGCGACGGTGTCGGCGTCGAGCACCTCGCTCCAGATGTACGCGTAGTACGCGGCGCTGTACCCGCCCGCGAAGACGTGCGCGAAGTAGGTGGAGGCGTAGCGCGGCGGGATCGCCGGCAGGTCGAACCCGGCCGAGGCGAGCGCCTGCGCCTCGAACGCCGCGACGTCCACGACCGCCTCCGCCTCCTCGACGCTCAGCCGGTGCCACGCCTGATCCAGCACTGCCGCGGCGAGGTACTCGGTGGTCGAGAAGCCCTGCCCGAACGCGGCGGTGGCGCGGAGGCGGTCGGCGACGTCGGCGGGCAGCGGTTCGCCGGTCTCCACATGGCGCGCGTAGCCGGGGAGCACGTCGGGGTGCAGCACCCACATCTCGTTGACCTGGCTCGGGAACTCCACGAAGTCGCGCGGCACGTTCGTTCCCGCGAGTTTCGGGAACCGCACCGTCGCGAACAGCCCGTGCAGGGCGTGGCCGAACTCGTGGAAGAGCGTCTCGACGGAGTCGAGGGTCAGCAGGGTCGGTGTGCCCGCATCCGGTCTCGGCACGTTCAGGTTGTTGACGACGACCGCGGTGGTCGCTCCGGTCAGCGCCGCCCGATCGACCAGCGAGTTCATCCAGGCGCCACCGTGCTTCTCGTCGCGCGTGTACAGGTCGAGCAGGTACAGGCCGAGCAGCCCGGAGTCGTCGCGAACCTCGAACACGCGGACGTCCGGGTGGTACCCGGCCAGGTCGCGGCGCTCGGCGAACCGGACGCCGTAGAGCCGACCGGCGGTGGCGAACACCCCGTCTCGCAGCACGCGCTCGGCTTCGAAGTACGGCCGGAGCGCAGCGAGGTCGACATCGAACGCCTCCCGCCGCCGCCCCTCCGCGAGGTAGGCCCAGTCGGCGGCGGTGACACGTGGACCGAGGTCCTCCTGCTCCCGACGAGCGTTCCGGACGGCCGGCGGCACCAGCCGGTGCAGCAGGGCGGTGACCGCTTCGCTCGATCCGGCGGTCTCATCGGCGGCGACGAGCGCGGCGTGATCCGGGAAGCCCAGCAGGCGGGCCCTGCGAGCGCGGAGGCGCACCGTCTCCAGGATGATCGAGCGGGTGTCGTGCTCGCCGCCGCGACCGCCCCGCTGACGTGATGCGGCCATCACCCGCTCGCGCAGGCCGGCGTGTTCGAGGTCCGCGAGCACCGGCTGACCGGTCGGCAGCACGAGCGCGAGCAGCCAGCCCTCCTGCTGGCGCGACCTGGCCGCCTCCCGAGCCGCGGAGACCGTGTCCGGCGCGAGCCCGGCGAGCTCCGCCTCGTCGGTGACGTGCACGGCGAGGTCGTTCGTGTCGGCGACGAGCTCGGCGTCGAAGCGGGTCGAGAGGGCGGACAGCCGCTCGTTCAGCGCCCGAAGCTCGGTCTTCGCGGCCTCGTCCAGCGCAGCGCCGGCGAGCTGCAGCTCGATGTGCGTCCGCTCGACCAGGCGCCGCTGCTCGGGATCGAGCCCCGTGCGGCCCTGCCACACCGCGTCGATCCGGGTGAACAGGTCGGCGTTCAGCCGGATCGCGTCGCCGTGCGCGGCGAGCTTCGGCGCGATGCGCTCCTCCAGGTCCCGCACGAACGGCGTGGCGTGCGCGGATGCCAGCGTGAAGAACGCGGCGGCGACGCGATCGAGCACCGGCGCGCTCAGCTCGAGGGCCTCGAGGGTGTTCGCGAACGTCGGAGGCGCGGGGTCGGCGACGATCCGGTTGACCGCCTCGCGCTGCTCCCGCATCCCGATCTCGAACGCGGGCTCGTAGTGCTCGCCGCGGATGTCGGCGAACGGAGGCAGTCCAGCGGTCAGCGTGCTGCGGGTGAAGAACGGGTTCTCGGCCACCCGTCGATCCTAGGAACGCGCCGCAACCGTCACTGCGCTGCAGGTGCCCGACGACGCCCACCGGACGACGAAGCCGTTCAGTCGTCGGACTCGTCCAGCTCCACCGAGGTGATGAGGGCGACCTCGTCGTCGACCAGACGGATCCGCGTGCCGTCGTCGAGGTCGACGATCGGCCTGCCCTCCAGGTAGGTGAGCGTCCACCTCCACCCGTCCGTCGGCTGGTCCGAATCCGAGAGCTCCGCCTCGACCGTCCTGATCGCGCCCTGCACGGGCTGCGGGATCCGGTCCGGTGGTGCCGCGCCGAGCGCCCAGCGCGTGCCGAGCTGCATGTCAGCCGACCGGCACCGTCTGCAGCACCCAGCCGCCTGCGGCGTCCGCGAACTTGTCCTGCAGCGCCTTGACCGCCGGGTCGTCCGGGCGCGCTGCCCATCGCAGCAGCACGCGGCGCTGCGCTTCCGCCGCCGACCGCACGTGCTCGACCAGTGCGGTCGCGACGCCGCGGCCACGCTGCGTCGGTGCGACGAACAGGTCCTCGACCTGGAAGCCGCCGTCGGCCTGCAGGAGGCGTTCGAACGGCACCGCGTGCACGAACCCGACGACGGAGCCGGTCTCGTCGTGCGCGACGGCCCCGTACGCGCCCGGCGCCTGGACCGTCGTCCAGACCCGCATCACCTGCTCGTCGGTCACCTCGACGGCGGCGTCGGCTGCGTACTCCGCGAACAGGCTGTACCAGGCGAAGAACTCGCGCTCCGACAGCGGTGCGATCGTGACCGTCATTCGTGCTCCCCCTGCTGCGCGTCGTCCGCGAACACCACGTCGGACACGGTCACCGCGTCCGCCTGGTCGTCGACCTCGTAGCGCACCTCGGCGATCCGCCCCGCCGCCTTCAGATCGTCGGCAACGAGTGCGACCCGCTGCAGCACCGGATCCGGCCCTCTGAAGAGCACTGATGTTACCGGTGACTTCTGCGACACCTTGGCATCCGTCTTCGCGCGTCGGATCCCGATCAGCGTGTCGCCCGCGATCGTCAGCAGGGTGCGGTCGCCGCCGAGGCCTCCGGCGACCGGCCAGGTCTCCGCGTGGATCGAGGAGTCGTGCGACCAGCGCCACGTCTCCTCCGTCGCGAACGGGATGACGGGCGCCAGCAGCTTCAGCAGCGACTCGAGTGCGAGCTTCAACGCGGCGGCGGCGGAGGCGCTTCCAGCCGCGTCGCCTCCGTAGGCGCGCTCCTTCACCAGTTCCAGGTAGTCGTCGCAGAACGTCCAGAAGAACGGCTCGGTCGTCTCGAGCGCCCGGGCGTGGTCGGCGCCTTCGAACGCGGCGGTCGCCTGCTCGATGACGTGGTCGAGCGCGGCGAGCATGCTGAGATCGAGCGGCGTCGTGACGAGCGCACGATCGGCCGCTCCCTCGAACGAGAGGATGAACTTCGCCGCGTTCAGCACCTTGATCGCGAGGCGCCGCCCTTTCCGCATCTGCGTCGGGTTCAGCACGTCGAGCGCCGCGTCGGTGCCGAGGCGGCTGGAGGCGGCCCAGTAGCGGACCGCGTCGGAGCCGTGCTGAGCCAGGATGTCGGCGGGCGTGACGACGTTCCCCTTCGACTTCGACATCTTCTTGCGGTCGGGGTCGACGATGAAACCGCTGATCGCCGCGGACTTCCACGGCAGCTCGCCGAACGCGAGCTCGCTGCGGAGCAGCGTCGAGAAGAGCCAGGTGCGGATGATGTCCTGACCCTGCGGTCGCAGGTCGAACGGGAACACCGCGGCCCACAACTCGGGGTCGCGCAGCCAGCCGCCGGCCAGCTGAGGGGTGAGCGACGACGTGGCCCAGGTGTCCATCACGTCCACCTCGCCGACGAAGCCGTCGGCCTGCCCGCGCTGCGCCTCCACGAATCCCGGCGGGACGTCGCTGGAGGGATCCACCGGAAGCGCGGCGTGATCGGGCACGAGCACCTCGTCGAACAGCGGGTTGCCGTCCCGGTCGAGCCGGTACCAGACGGGCAGCGGGACGCCGAAGAACCGCTGGCGGGAGATCAGCCAGTCGCCGGTGAGGCCGCCCACCCAGTTGTCGTACCGGACCCGCATGAACTCGGGCACGAAGTCGAGCCGGGTGCCGGCGTCGATCAGGCGCGCCTTCAGCTCGGGCCGGCGGGCACCGTTCACCACGTACCACTGGCGGGTCGACACGATCTCGAGCGGCCGGTCGCCCTTCTCGAAGAACTTCACCGGGTGCGTGATCGGGCGGGGGTCGCCGAGCAGCGCGCCACCCGCGCGGAGCTGCTCGACCACCGCGGCGCGGGCGGAGAACACCGTCTTGCCCGCCAGCTCGGCGTACGCCTCCCGGCCGGCGGGGGAGTCGATCGCGGCAGGGGCCTCGCTGAGGAACCGGCCGTCGAAGCCGATCACGGCGCGGGTCGGCAGGGAGAGGTCCCGCCACCAGGTCACGTCGTTCAGGTCGCCGAACGTGCAGACCATGGCGATGCCGGTGCCCTTGTCGGGCTGCGCGAGGTGGTGCGCGACCACCGGCACCTCGACGCCGAAGACGGGGGAGCGGACGGTCTTCCCAAAGAGGTCCGCGTAGCGCTCGTCGTCCGGGTGCGCCACGAGCGCGACGCAGGCGGGCAGCAGCTCGGGGCGCGTCGTGTCGATGAGCACGTCACCGTCGGGGCCTGCGAACGCCAGCTTGTGGTACGCCCCGGGCTGCTCGCGGTCCTCGAGCTCGGCCTGCGCGACCGCGGTGCGGAAGGTCACGTCCCACAGGCTCGGCGCCTCCGCCTGGTACGCCTCCCCGCGCTCGAGGTTGTCGAGGAACGCGCGCTGGCTGATCGCCCGCGCGTCGTCGCCGATAGTCCGGTAGGTCTGGGCGAAGTCGACGGAGAGGCCCACGGTCCGGAACACGTCCTCGAACTGCTGCTCGTCCTCGACGGTGAGCCGCTCGCAGAGCTCGATGAAGTTGCGGCGGGAGATCGGCTGCTGGTCGCCGGCCCTCGTCGACTTCGCGGTGCCCTCGGAGGGCGGTGCGAAGTCGGGGTCGTACGGCAGGGAGGGGTCGCAGCGCACGCCGTAGTAGTTCTGCACCCGCCGCTCGGTCGGCAGGCCGTTGTCGTCCCAGCCCATCGGGTAGAACACGCGCTTGCCTCGCATGCGCTGGAACCTGGCCAGCAGGTCGGTGTGCGTGTACGAGAACACGTGCCCGATGTGCAGCGACCCGCTCGCGGTCGGCGGCGGGGTGTCGATCGAGTAGACGCCCTCGCGGCCGCCGGCGGTGCCGGGGAAGCGGTAGACGCCCTCCTGCTCCCACACCTGCGCGAACTTCTGCTCGAGTCCTTCGAGTGCCGGCTTGTCGGGCACGCCTGGGATGACCTGGGACATGAGGGAGCCTCGTTCCGCGATGTGGGCGGCACCGTGTCGCGCCCCGGAGGGGCTGGGTGCCTCAGATGTCGGCCCATGCGGGCGGTGCCTCCAGCGTACCGGCGTCGTCGCGCCTCCGCGGAGGGTCCTGCCGGATCAAGGCGGCGAGCGCCGTCCTCGCGAAGTACGAACGCAGATTCGACAGTGAGTGTCGGAGGCCGATGATGTACTCCACTCATGACCGATGAAGTCCCTGATCCGCCGTCGAATGACGCCCCGCGGCCGCCCCTCGAGGAGGTTCCGGCGGAGGTGTTCCACGCACTGAACGATGCGCTCGAGGGCACTCGTCGCGCCGCGTTCCTGGCGGAGGCGATGCGGACCCAGACGACGCTGGCCCTGTGGGACACCGTGGTGCTCGATGAGACCGCTCGGGGGCTCGTGGCCCGCGAGGGAGGTCGAGCGGAACGCGCGTTCGCGGTGCATCTGGCTGGGCTGCTGCACGTCTCCAGGAACCGTGCCGTGTCGATGCTGCACACAGCTCAGTCGTTGCGTGGTCTGGCCGTGTCGTACGGGTTGTTCCTGACCGGTGCGTTCGCGTGGGCGTCGGCCGAGGCGGTCGTCCGCAACCTCGGCGGCCTGATCGGGGAGGCGCGGGAACGGTACGACCTGGGCGCGGCGAAGCTCGCAGCGGATCTGGCCCCGCAACTGCTGGACGCGCAACTGTCCCGGTTGCACGACGCACTGGACCACGACGACGCGACCGACCGCGGTGCGGCCGCGCACCGGGAGCGGGGCGTGCGCGCCCGCCCGGGCGCAGGTGGTGCCGGTGTGCTCACCCTGACCGGGCCTGAGACGGACATCGCGGCCGTATACGAGACCGCGCACAAGCTCGCCGTCGCCGCCCACGGTGTCGACGGGGAGACCCGGACGGTGCAGCAGCTGATGTACGACATCGTGCTGGATCTGCTGCTGGGCGGGTTCACCGTCGATCCCGCCAACATCGTCCGTAACGACAACGGCGTCTTCACCCCCGCCACCCCGTTCCAACGCCTCGGCGACGAACCCGACGACGACGAACAAGGCGACCCGGCCGACCCAGCCGACGCTGCGGCTTCCACGCCTCCCGCGCGGGTGCCGCAGCGGAAGACGATCACCGCCGAGATCGTCGTCACCGTACCTGCCGCGACGATTGCCGGGGTGACCGACGAGCCGGGAAAGCTCACCGGGTGGGGGTCGTTGCCCGCAGCGGAGGTCCGCCGGATCGTCGCTTCCGCCCGGTATTCGACCAGGGCGGAAGTCGACCCCATCGACGACGCCATCCTCGCGTTCGACTCCACCGAACGGATCATTCCCATCGGCCTGCGCCGACTGATCTGGGCACGATCCGGGACCTGCGACGAGCCCGGCTGCCCGGTCGGGGCACACCGCACCGACATCGACCACGTCATCCGCGTCGAACACGGCGGCCGGACGGTCGAGGTCAACCTCTCCGCGCTCTGCCGTGGCAGCCACCAGACCAAGGACGACGGCTACATCGACGTCGAACGAACCCCGGATGGGAATCTCGTCTGGCATACCAACCGATGGGGCGGACGCTTCGTCAAGAAGGCAGCTACCACCATCCGACACCGGCCGGCCGATCAGGCGGAGGACGAACCTGCACCGTGGGACGCAGCTGCCTGAACCGCCGCGCAGAGACACGCACGGACCGGTATCCGACGACGGTCCTCCTCCACCCGGAGACACCACTCATCGGCGCGCGTTCCGGAGGACCCCGCGGATGGCGGCTGCCGTGATCGCCGTGAGCGGGCGGGCGTGGTGGCGGGTTGCGCCGGTCGTCACAGCGCCCGCGAGGCGCGGAACCACTTCAGCTCTGTGCCGCTGCTCTCTCGCCCGCAGGAGAGGTACAGCCAGGGTGGGGTCGACCTGCTGTGCGCGAGTGCATCGTCGGGATCATCCCGGGCTTCCTGATCGCCGGGCCGCTGTCGGACCGGTTCGGGCGGAAGCCGCTGCCCGGGCCGGTCGCCGCCCGCCGTGCCTTCCTAACGCTGACCGCCGGCTTCGCCGACCTGGCCGCCGTCTACTCCGGCATGCGCCGTGTCGCGAAAGCGGCCGGAACGAGAAAAAGTGAGGAGCGTCGTGGCGACCGGCCCAGTCGACGAGGACGATCACCCTTGGCGTGGGCGCGTCAGAGGTGATCGATCGCGTAGTGCGCCTGCGACGGTGTGAACTGCTCACCCGAATCGCTCGTCAACTGGTCGTACAACTCGTCGTCGGATATATGGAACAGCTGCTCGTACGACTTGGCGGAGGCGAGAGCCTCGCGGTTGTAATCGACCTTGACGTGCTTGAGCGCGTAGTCGGCTTGGCCAGTGGTGAATTTCTCGCCAAAGTCGCTCGTCAACTGACCGAGAAGTCTCTTCTTGCTGAAGTTCCCGGAACGGACGTAGGACTGCGCTTTGCCGAGGGCCTCGCGGCTCCAGTTGACCTTGACGGTCGCAAGCGCGAGCGCTCACGGTCGCAAGGTAGGATCGCGGCAGCGACTGCGATCCGGCCATCACCGGGGAGTCCCCGGAAGAACGCGTCCTGTGCAGCCGGCATCGGGGTCAGTAGAACCGGGCGGGTAGGCCCGTCACAGCCCGAACACGAGTGGGCGCGCGAGCGCCAAGCGGGGTGGTACCGCGCCATCGAGGCGTCCCCGTGCTGGTCGACACGGCACGGAGGACATCATGAGCTACCCGAAGGACGGCGGCGACGCCGTCAGCCCCAGCCCGCGCTTCCCGGACATCGAGCGCGACGTGCTCGCGTTCTGGGCCCAGGACGGCACCTTCCGTGCCTCGATCGAAGCGCGTGAGGGCGCACCCGAGTGGGTGTTCTACGACGGCCCGCCGTTCGCGAACGGCCTGCCGCACTACGGCCACCTGCTGACCGGGTACGCGAAGGACGTCTTCCCGCGGTACCAGACGATGCGCGGCAAGCAGGTGCATCGCCGCTTCGGCTGGGACACCCACGGCCTGCCGGCCGAGCTCGAGGCGATGCGCCAGCTCGGCATCACGACCAAGGACGAGATCGAGCAGATGGGCATCGGCGCCTTCAACGCCGCGGCCCGCGCCTCCGTGCTGAAGTACACGGGGGACTGGCGCGAGTACGTCACCCGGCAGGCCCGCTGGGTCGACTTCGACGACGACTACAAGACGCTCGATCCCGCCTTCATGGAGAGCGTCCTCTGGGCGTTCAAGACGCTCCACGACCAGGGCCGCGCCTACGAGGGCTTCCGTGTCCTGCCGTACTGCTGGAACGACGAGACGCCGCTGTCGAACCACGAGCTGCGGATGGACGACGACGTCTACCAGCGCCGCCAGGACCCCTCCGTCACCGTCACCTTCCCGCTCGTGGGGGAGAAGGCGGAGGCGCTCGGGCTGACCGCCGTGCGCGCGCTCGCCTGGACGACGACGCCGTGGACCCTGCCGACGAACCTCGCGCTCGCCGTCGGCCCCGACATCGAGTACGCCGTCGTGCCTGGCGGTCCCGCCGGCACCGCCGACGCCGAGAGCGCCCCCGGCTCGGAGGTCCTCGGCGCCGACTACCTGCTCGCGCTGGCGCGGGTCGGCGACTATGCGAAGGAGCTCGGCTACGCCTCCGCCGCCGAGGCGACGGCCGCGGTGACCCGCACGCTGCTCGGCCGCGAGCTGCAGGACGTGCAGTACGGCCGCCTCTGGGACGTGTACGCCGACGCCGGGACCTGGGGGACGGAGCAGGCCTGGCGCGTGCTCGCCGCCGACTACGTCTCCACCGAGGAGGGCACGGGTGTCGTCCACCAGGCACCCGCCTACGGTGAGGACGATCAGCTGATCTCGACCGCCGCCGGGATCCCGACGATCATCTCCGTCGACGAGAAGGCGCGCTTCCTCCCGATGTTCGCGGACACGGAGATGCCGGAGGTCGCGGGTCTGCAGGTGTTCGAGGCCAACCGGCCGCTGATCCGGGCGCTGAAGGCGAAGGGCCGCCTGCTGCAGGAGCGGTCCTACGAGCACAGCTATCCGCACTGCTGGCGCTGCCGCAGGCCGCTGATCTACAAGGCGGTGTCGAGCTGGTTCGTGCGCGTCACCGACTACCGCGACCGCATGGTCGAGCTGAACCGGCAGATCACCTGGGTGCCCGAGAACGTCAAGGACGGCCAGTTCGGCAAGTGGGTCGCCGGCGCCCGCGACTGGTCGGTGAGCCGCAACCGGTACTGGGGCAGCCCGATCCCGGTCTGGCGGAGCGACGATCCCGCGCACCCGCGGACCGACGTCTACGGCTCGCTCGCGCAGCTCGAGGCGGACTTCGGCCGCCTGCCGCGGAACGAGCAGGGCGAGGTCGACCTGCACCGCCCCTACATCGACGAGTTGACCCGGCCGAATCCCGACGACCCCTCCGGCGCCGCCACGATGCGCCGCATCGAGGACGTCTTCGACGTGTGGTTCGACTCCGGCTCGATGCCGTACGCGCAGGTGCACTACCCGTTCGAGCACCGCGAGTGGTTCGAGGGCCACAACCCCGCCGACTTCATCGTCGAGTACATCGGGCAGACGCGGGGCTGGTTCTACGTCATGCACGCGCTCGCGACGGCGCTGTTCGACCGTCCCGCGTTCTCGACGGTGGTCAGCCACGGCATCGTGCTCGGCAGCGACGGAGCGAAGATGTCGAAGTCGCTGCGGAACTACCCGGACGTCTCCGAGGTCTTCGACCGCGACGGGTCCGACGCCATGCGCTGGTTCCTGCTGGCGAGCCCGGTGCTGCGCGGCGGCAACCTGATCGTGACGGAGGAGGGGATCCGCGAGGGCGTGCGGCAGGTGCTGCTGCCACTCTGGAGCACCTACTACTTCTTCACGCTCTACGCCGGGGCGGAGGACTACGACGCGCAGTGGCGCACCGACTCCACCGATCCGCTCGACCGCTCGGTGCTCGCAGCGACGGGCGACCTGGTCAGAGGGCTGGAGGGGGACCTCGACGCGTTCGACACCGCCGGCGCCTCCCAGCGCCTCCGGGAGTTCGCCGACCTGCTCACCAACTGGTACGTGCGCCTGTCGCGGGACCGGTTCTGGGCGGTGAAGTCGGGGAGTGGCGGCGAGCTGCCAGTCCCCACCCGCACGGCCGCCACGTCGCTTCGCGCCGCGTCGGAACCGGCGGGCGTGGGCCCATCCAGCCGCGCGGCCTTCGACACGCTGTACACGGTTCTCGAGACCGTCACTCGCGTCGCCGCTCCACTGCTGCCGCTCGTCGCCGAGCGGATCTGGAAGGGCCTGACCGGTGGCCGCAGCGTGCACCTGACCGACTGGCCGGACGCCTCCGCGTTCCCGGTCGATCCGGCGCTCGTCGCCAGGATGGACCGGTTGCGGCAGATCGTCTCCGGCGCGCTCGCGCTGCGGAAGGAGGCGGGCCTCCGGGTGCGCCTTCCGCTGGCCCGCCTGACGGTGGTCGCACCGGACGCCGCCGACCTCGAGCCGGGGATCGGGATCCTGACCGGCGAGCTGAACGTGCGCGTGGTCGACCTGGTGACGGAGACGCCGGGCAGCGGTGAGGAGTACGGCGTCGCGCAGCGCCTCTCGGTGAACGCCCGCGCACTCGGCCCGCGGATCGGCAAGCAGGTGCAGGCCGTCATCACGGCGGCGAGGTCCGGGGACTGGGCCGTGCAGGGATCGGGCGTCGTGGCGGGCGGCGTCGCGCTGCTCGACGGCGAGTACGAGCTGACGCTGGAGCGCTCCGGCTCGACGGAGGGCGTCGCGCTCGGCCTGCTGCCCGGCGGCGGCTTCGTGCTGCTCGACACCACCACGACGTCCGAGCTCGAGCTGGAGGGACACGCCCGCGACTTCATCCGGGACGTGCAGCAGGCCCGCCGGGCCGCAGGACTCGACGTCACCGACCGCATCGATCTCGCGGTCGAGGGCGACGCCGACCTCCTCGCGATGCTCGCCGTGCACGGCGACCTCGTCCGTCGCGAGACGCTCGCGGAGTCGCTCGACACCGGTGCTGCCGGTCCCGGCACCACCGACCGCGTGCTGCGCTGGCCTGACGGGCACCTCACCCGGATCGACCGGGGAAGCTGGGGAGCGGCCGAAGGCGCACGCTTCGAGCTGCGGCGCGCGGGAGGATCGATGCTCGATGTCTGACACCGCCCTGGATCGCATGCTCGACGAGCTCTACGGCCGCGTCGGGGAGCGGTCGCCGCAGCCGCGGCTCTCCGCCACCCGGAAGGCGCTCGAGCTGCTCGGCGACCCGCATCGCAGCTACCCGATCGTGCACATCACCGGCACGAACGGGAAGACCTCCACCTCCCGCCTGATCGAGAGCATCCTGCGCGCCCACGGCCTGCGGACCGGCCTGTTCACGAGCCCGGATCTCGGCTACCTGGGCGAGCGGATCGTCGTCGACGGCGAACCGATCACGGAGGACGCGCTGCTCGACGCCTGGTCCCAGGTGAAGCCGTACCTCGAGCTCGCGGACGCCGAGCTGGCGAAGACCGACGAGCCGCCGCTGACGTTCTTCGAGGCCCTGACCGTGCTCGCCTACGCGGTGTTCGCGGACGCGCCGATCGACGTGGGCGTCGTCGAGGTCGGCATGGGCGGCGAGTGGGACTCGACGAACGTCGCGGACGGGCAGGTGGCGGTCTTCACCCCGATCGACCTCGACCACACCCAGCGCCTCGGGCGCACGGTCGCCGAGATCGCCCGTACGAAGGCCGGGATCGTCAAGCCCGGCCGCTCGGTGGTGTCCGCGGCGCAGGGGCAGGAGGCGCTCACGGAGCTCGAGCGCGCCGCCGAGCTGTCGGAGGCGGACGTGTCGCTCGAGGGCCGCGACTTCGGCGTGGTGTCCAGGACGCCGGCCGTGGGCGGCCAGATGGTCGACGTGCAGGGCAGGGCAGGGCTCTACACGGGCGTGTTCGTGCCGCTGCTCGGCGCGCACCAGGCGCAGAACACCGCGGTCGCGATCGCTGCGGTCGAGACGTTCCTGGGTGACGGCCAGCAGCCGATCACCGGTGACGTCCTGGCGGAGGGGCTGGCCGGTGCCACCTCGCCCGGGCGCCTGCAGGTGGCCGCCCGCACCCCGCTGCTCGTCGTCGACGCCGCGCACAACCCGCACGGCGTGGCCGCGATGACGGCAGGGCTGGCGGAGTCGTTCCGGCTCAGCCACGTGATCGCCGTCCTCGCGGTCCTGTCCGACAAGGATGCGGAGGGGATGGTGCGCGCAGCCGCCGGCCTGGTCGACGAGTTCGTCGTGACCGCCTCCCCCTCCGATCGCAGCACCGACCCGGACAGGCTCGCCGCGACCGTGGTCGGTGTGGTCGGTGCCGACCGTGTGGTCGTGGAGCCGGACATCGAGAGGGCGCTGGAGGTGGCGCGCGACCTCGCCGCCGAGCACGCCGACGCGTCCGACGCCTCGCCCCAGCCCGGCATCGTCGTGTTCGGCTCGATCACGCTGGTCGCGAAGGTGCTCGAGCGCGTGCGCGAGCGCGGGTGGCCGTGAGCGCGCGGGAGCGTCGCCCGCGCAGCGTGACCGCGCAGCTCGCCGCGATGCTGCTCGCGACCGAGCTGGTCGTCGTACTGCTCGCCGCCCTGGCGCTGCTCGGCCTCGGTGATCTGCCTCCTGGTGCCGCCCTCGGCGGAGGAGGAGCCGTGATCGTGCTGATCGCCGTGGCCGCCGCGCTCGCTCGGCGCCCCGTCGGCATCGCGCTCGGCTGGCTCGTGCAGGTCGTGCTGCTCGCCACCTTCGCGGTGAGCATCCCGGTCGGCGTCGTCGGCGTCGTCTTCGCCGCGATCTGGGTCTACAGCATGATTGTGGCCGGGCGGATCGACCGCCGCACCGCCTGACCGACCACCTCTCGAAGGAGCACCATGCCCGACGCGATCCAGGAGACCCTCGTCCTCGTCAAGCCCGACGGGGTGGCGCGGAACCTGACCGGGGAGATCCTCCGCCGCATCGAGGCGAAGGGGTACTCGATCACCGACCTGAAGATGGTCGAGGCGGATCGCGGTCTGCTCGAGCAGCACTACGAGGAGCACGTCGGCAAGCCGTTCTACGAGCCGCTCGTCGAGTTCATGGAGTCCGGCCCCATCGTCGCGGTGCGCGTCGCAGGCGAGCGCGTGATCGAGGGCTTCCGCTCGTTGGCCGGCACGACCGACCCGACCACCGCGGCGCCCGGCACGATCCGCGGCGACTTCGGCCGCGACTGGGGCCTCCGAGTGCAGCAGAACCTCGTCCACGGCAGCGACAGCCCGGAGTCCGCATCCCGCGAACTCGCTCTGTGGTTCTAATGGCCGCGCCGCCGCGGTACAGCGCTCCGACCCCGCTGGTCGAGGTGCGAGCGCAGCGAGATGCTCCTATGTCATGTCAAGGAGGAGTTGGTGGTAGATCTCGCGGCAG
>NZ_CAXTHO010000036.1:0-4223 GCF_964244015.1 uncultured Amnibacterium sp.
ATCAGGGGATTCGGCAGGCGCTCCGCGCCGCCGAATCCCCTGATCCGTGAACACCGCCTTACAGCAGTGCGCGGAGGTAGCGCTCCGTGAAGCGCTGCTGGAGCAGGAGTCCGACGGGTGCCGCGAGCGAGTACGGGAACGCCGGATGGGAGAGCGCGCGCAGCTCGAAGACGGTCTCGGGTCCGACGCGACGGACGAGGAACGCCTCCTCCCCCACCTCCGGATGGCCGGGCAGGGTGCCGTAGGCGAACCCGACCAGATCCGGGCTCTGCAGCACGCGCGTGACCCGGAACGGCGCCCGAACCGGGCGACCGAGCACGGGGACGACCACGGCGCCCTCGAGGCCCTCGGAGGCTCGGGGCGCGTCGTCGCCGCTGACGGACAGCACCGCGATGCCGCTGCGACGCTGGACAGCCCAGTCGAGGACCTCCTCGGCGGCGTCCTCGAACCGTGCGGCCGTGCCGATCACGGTTCGCCGGAGCAGCCTCCGGTACCCGCGCGGCGTCTCGTCATCGAGCACGGCGCCCGGCAGGAAGTCGAACGTGAACCGGCGCACTCAGCCCGCGTAGCTCGGGTGGAGCGCTCGCACGATGCGCTCGTCGACCTTGCGCTGCTGCGCCTCGGCGGTGTTCCGTGCGAGGCGGCCGAGGCGGGACACGGGTGCCGCCCACAGCGAGCGCAGCGTGACCCAGACGGCGTCGTCGCCGTCGTGCTCGACGACGAGGAAGCGCTCGGCGACCTCCGAGTGGCCCGTCATGGAGCCGTAGACGAAGCCGATCCGGCCCGGCTCGTCGATGACGCTGAGGACCTTCACGCGGCCGGTCGTCACGACGGGCTCGACGGCGGCGACCATCGCCGTCATGCCCGGGGTGATCCACGGCGTGCCGTCCTCCAGGAACAGCGGGCCGGAGCCGCGCGGGGAGAGCGTCGCGGCCTCGGCGCGCACGTCGTCGACCCGGTAGCCGGCGGAGCGGAGCGCGCCCCACGTCATCAGCGACCGGCCCGCGAGGTCGAAGCGGCGGGCGCCGCTGCCGATGCGGTGCCGGTACTCGGCCGACTTGAACCCGCTGGGCGGGAACGAGATGACGTCGGGTCGCGCCGTGACACCGATGGCGGCGTAGTTGAGCCCGTGGTCGGGTGCGGCTGCCGCGCCTCCTCGGCGCAGCGGACCGCCGACCGTGCGGACGGCGCTCACTTCCTGGGACCGTCCGTGTCGCCGGAGAGCGCCGCGATGAACGCCTCCTGGGGGACCTCGACGCGACCGATGGTCTTCATGCGCTTCTTGCCCTCCTTCTGCTTCTCCAGCAGCTTCCGCTTGCGGGTGATGTCACCGCCGTAGCACTTGGCTAACACGTCTTTGCGCATCGCCCTGATCGACTCGCGGGCGATGATGCGAGCGCCGATCGCGGCCTGGATCGGGACCTCGAACTGCTGGCGCGGGATCAGCTTCTTCAGGCGCTCCGTCATGAGCACGCCGTAGGCGTACGCCTTGTCGCGGTGGACGATCGCGCTGAACGCGTCGACGCGCTCGCCCTGCAGCAGGATGTCGACCTTGACCAGGTCCGCCTCCTGGTCGCCGACCGGCTCGTAGTCGAGGGAGGCGTACCCGGCGGTGCGGCTCTTCAGCTGGTCGAAGAAGTCGAACACGATCTCGCCGAGCGGGATCGTGTAGCTGATCTCGACGCGCTCCTCCGACAGGTACTCCATGCCGATCAGCGCACCGCGGCGGGACTGGCAGAGCTCCATGACGGTGCCGACGTAGTCCTTCGGCGCGAGCACCGCGGCCTTCACCATCGGCTCGCGGACGGCGGAGACCTTCCCGATCGGGAACTCGCTCGGATTGGTGACGGTCACCTCCTGCCCGTCGTCCGTCGAGACCTCGTAGATCACGGACGGCGCGGTGGCGATCAGGTCGAGCCCGAACTCGCGCTCGAGCCGCTCGGTGACGATCTCGAGGTGCAGCAGCCCGAGGAACCCGCAGCGGAAGCCGAAGCCCAGCGCGACGGAGGTCTCGGGCTCGTAGACCAGCGCGGCATCGGAGAGCTTCAGCTTGTCGAGCGCCTCCCGCAGGTCCGGGTAGTCGGCCCCGTCGATCGGGTAGAGCCCCGAGAACACCATCGGCTTCGGCTCCGTGTAGCCGGGAAGCGCCTCCGTCGCCGGCTTCGTCGCCGTCGTGACGGTGTCGCCGACCTTCGACTGGCGCACGTCCTTCACGCCCGTGATCAGGTAGCCGACCTCGCCGACCCCCAGCCCCTGCGTCGGCGTCGGCTCCGGGGAGGAGACGCCGATCTCGAGGATGTCGTGAGCGGCACGCGTCGACATCATCTGGATGCGCTCGCGCGGGGAGAGCTTCCCGTCGACCATCCGGACGTAGGTGATGACGCCGCGGTAGGCGTCGTAGACGGAGTCGAAGATCGCCGCGCGAGCGGGCGCCTCCGGATCCCCCGTCGGTGCCGGGATGCGCTGGACGACGCGGTCGAGCAGCTCGGTGACGCCGACGCCGGTCTTGCCGGAGACCCGCAGCACCTCGTCGGGGTCGCCGCCGATCAGGTTCGCGAGCTCCCTGGCGTACTTGTCCGGATCGGCGGCGGGCAGGTCGATCTTGTTCAGGACGGGGATGATCTCGAGGTCGTTGTCGAGCGCCAGGTACAGGTTCGCGAGCGTCTGCGCCTCGATCCCCTGCGCCGCGTCGACCAGCAGGATCGCGCCCTCGCAGGCGGCGAGGGAGCGGGAGACCTCGTAGGTGAAGTCGACGTGGCCGGGGGTGTCGATCATGTTCAGCGCGAACACGTCGTCACCGACCTGCCATGGCATGCGCACGGCCTGGCTCTTGATCGTGATGCCGCGCTCGCGCTCGATGTCCATCCGGTCGAGGTACTGCGCGCGGGCGTCGCGGTCGGAGACGATCCCGGTGATGCCGAGCATCCGGTCGGCGAGCGTCGACTTCCCGTGATCGATGTGGGCGATGATGCAGAAGTTGCGGAGTCGCGCCGGGTCCGTGGCTGCGGGCTGGAGGGGTGTCAGGGCGCGGGGCATGGCGCCGACAGTCTCTCCTACGGCGCGCTCTACTAGCGTCGAGCCGTGCCGACGCCCGACTTCATCCTGCGCCTCCGCGAGCGGATCGGGCACATCCCGCTCTGGCTCGTGGGCACCACGGCCGTCGTCGTCGACCGAGACCGCCTCCTGCTCGTGAAGCGCGCGGACACGGGCGAGTGGACCCCGGTGGCCGGGATCGTCGAGCCCGGCGAGCACTCGGCCGACGCCGCCGAGCGCGAGGTGTGGGAGGAGGCACGGGTGCGCGCCGTCGTGGAGCGGCTCGCCGCCGTGGGCGTGACGCAGGAGTACGAGTACCCGAACGGCGACCGGACCCGCTTCACCGACCACACCTACCGCCTCCGGTACGTCTCGGGCGAGCCGGAGGTGGGCGACGACGAGTCGACGGACGCCGGCTGGTTCCCCCTCGACGCCCTGCCCGAGATCCCGGAGCGCTACCTCGCCCGCATCCACCGCGCGCTCGCTCCGGGCACCGAGACCCTCCTGATCCGCGACGCCGAGGGCTGATTCCGTTTTGAAGGAGTCTCAGCGCCGAAGGCCCGCAAACTCCTTCAAAACGGAACACGGGGACCGGCTGTCACCGGGACGTGGCACCGTCTGCGGGTGACCGAGACCCGCACCGCCGCGCTCGCCGTGCTCCGCACCCTCGTCGGGCGGGAGGACGCCGACTTCCACGAGGGCCAGTTCGCGGCGATCTCCTCGATCGTCGACGAGTCGCGCCGCGCGCTCGTCGTGCAGCGGACCGGGTGGGGCAAGTCCGCCGTGTACTTCGTCGCCACGAAGCTGCTGCGCGACCGCGGCGCCGGACCCACCCTGCTCGTCTCCCCCCTGCTCGCCCTCATGCGCGATCAGGTTGCCGCGGCCGCTCGGGCGGGGGTGCGCGCCGCCTCCATCGACTCGGCGAACCCGCACCTGTGGGACGACGTGCGCTCGCGGCTGGAGGCGGACGAGATCGACGTGCTGCTCGTGTCGCCGGAACGCCTGAACAACCCGGACTTCCGGGACACGCAGCTGCCGGCGCTCATCGCCCGGACCGGGCTGATCGTCATCGACGAGGCGCACTGCATCTCCGACTGGGGGCACGACTTCCGGCCGGACTACCGGCGCCTGCGGGAGCTGGTCGCGACGGCGGGCCGCACACCGGTGCTCGCGACCACCGCGACCGCGAA
>NZ_CAXTHO010000036.1:4323-21649 GCF_964244015.1 uncultured Amnibacterium sp.
AGCTGGTCGCGACGGCGGGCCGCACACCGGTGCTCGCGACCACCGCGACCGCGAATGCCCGCGTGGTGGCGGACGTCGCGGCGCAGCTCGGTCGCGAGGACGAGGTCCTGACCATCCGCGGGCCCCTCGCGCGCGCTTCCCTCCGCCTCGGTGTGCTGCGCACCCGGGATCAGGCGACCCGGCTCGGCTGGCTCGTCGAGCACCTCCGCGATCTCGAGGGGTCGGGGATCGTCTACGCGCTGACGGTGTCGGCCGCGGAGGACACCGCACGTCTGCTGCGCGAGGCCGGGTACGACGTGCTCGCGTACACGGGCAGGACGGAGAACGCCGAGCGCGAGGCCGCGGAGCAGGCGCTCAAGGAGAACCGGGTGAAAGCCCTGGTCGCCACCAGCGCGCTCGGGATGGGCTTCGACAAGCCCGACCTGGGCTTCGTCGTGCACCTCGGCGCCCCCTCCTCCCCCGTCGCCTACTACCAGCAGGTCGGCCGCGCCGGGCGGGCCACGGCGTCCGCCGACGTGCTGCTGCTGCCGGGCACCGAGGACGAGGCCATCTGGTCCTACTTCGCCACGACGAGCATGCCGACGAAGGAGCGGGCGGACGCGGTGCTGCGCGAGCTGGAGCCCGAGCGAGCGATCTCCACGCCGGCGCTCGAGGCGCTCGTCGACATCAAGCGCAGCCGGCTCGAGCTGCTGCTGAAGGTGCTCGACGTCGACGGCGCCGTCCAACGGGTCCGCGGCGGGTGGATCGCGACCGGGCGGGAGTGGACGTACGACGCCGAGCGCTACGAGCGGATCGCCGCCGCGCGCCGCGACGAGCAGCAGCACATGCTCGACTACGAGTCCCTGCCCGCAGGTCCGGAGGGCTGCCGGATGCAGTTCCTGCAGCGGGTCCTCGACGACCCGACGGCCGCCCCGTGCGGGCGCTGCGACAGCTGCGCAGGCGTCTGGTTCCCGACGGAGGTGTCCGGTGATTCCGCGGGTGCGGCAGGGGCGGCGCTCCATCGCGTCGGCGTGCCGATCGAGCCGCGCAAGCAGTGGCCGACCGGTGCCGACTCCCGCGGCATCCCGGTCAAGGGGAACATCGTGGCCGGCGAGCGACCCGAGGAGGGCCGTGCGATCGCCCGCCTCACCGACCTCGGGTGGGGCGGCACGCTGCGTCAGCTGCTGGCCCCGAGCACGCCCGACCAGGAGGTGCCGCGCGGGGTCGTCGACGCGGCGGTCCAGGTGCTGCGCGAGTGGGGATGGGCCGAGCGCCCGGTGGGTGTCGTCGCGATGCCCTCCTCCGGGCACCCGCTGCTCGTCGGCTCGACGGCTGAGGCGCTCTCCCGGATCGGACGGCTTCCCCTGCTCGGGACGCTCCAGTCGACGACGGCGGGTCCTCCCGCGGGCGGAGGCGGCGCGAGCCTCGCTCGCCTGGCAGGCGTGTGGACCGCGTTCCGCGTGCCCGACGACCTGCGGGCGCGGCTCGCCGAGACCCGCGGCCCGGTGCTGCTGGTCGACGACTCCGCCGACAGCCGCTGGACCTTCACGGTCGCCGCCCGCCTCCTCCGTGAGGCCGGAGCGGCAGCCGTGCTCCCGTTCGCCCTCGCGCTCCGAGCCTGACCGGTCAGGGGGCGGGGAGGCGGCGGAGGCCCTCCAGCAGGTTCTCGCGCGACGCGGCGGCGCAGACGCGGATCCAGCCCTCGCCCGCGCGACCGAACGCGCTGCCCGGCGCGACCGAGACGCGGCGCTCGATGAGGAACGTCTCCGCCCACGTAGCGACGTCGCCGCCGGAGGCGGAGGACACGTCGATCCAGAGGTAGAACGCGCCGTCCGGCTCGCGGTACGCGATGCCGCGCTCGTCCAGCAGCGCCGTCGCGGCGGCGAGGTTGCCGCGATAGTGCGCGGCTGCGGCCACGACCGCATCCTGCGGGCCCTCGAGCGCGGCGAGCGCCGCGCGCTGAGCCGGGGTGTTGACGCAGGAGACCAACGCCTCCTGGAAGTTCCGCAGCACGTCCCCGGGCATTGGCGGCGTGACGAGGAAGCCGACCCGCCCGCCGGTCAGTGCGTAGGTCTTCGAGAACGACTGCACGGTGAGCACCCGCGTCGCGTCGATCGACGCCGGGCTGATGTGCGGCAGGCCGTAGGTGAACGCCTCGTAGACCTCGTCGCTCACGATCCAGATGTCGTGCCGAGCGGCGAACGCGACGAGCTCCCGCATGACCGCCTCCGGGACCACGACGCCGAGGGGGTTCGAGGGCGAGTTCACGATGATCGCCCGGGTCCGCGAGGTGACCAACGCCTCCAGGTCGGCGACGTCCGGCAGGAAGGCGCGGTCCGGCCCGAGCCGGTAGGGCACCGGGTTCGCGAACTGCATCCGCGGCGCCATCGTGAAGGTGGTGTAGCCGGGGTCCGGGATCAGCACGTCGTCGCCCGGCGCGAGGATCAACCCGAGCGCGAGGTACAGCGCCTCCGTCGCCCCCGGCGTCACCCACACCTGATCGGCGCCGACATCCACGCCGTTGACCCGACGCAGCTTCGCCGCGATGGCCGCCCGGAGCTCCGGGATCCCGCCGTTCGCCGTGTAGCGGGTGTCGTCGGCCAGCCACGCAGCGCTCCCGGCCGCGAGCACGTGCGGCGCGACCGGCAGATCGGGCTCCCCGACCGCGAGCGCGACCACATCGTCGAGCGTCAGCGCGATCTCATGGATGCGGCGGATCCCGCTCTCGGGGACGGCCAGCGCGTTCGCGGTGTAGGACGGCACCACGTCATTGAACCGTCGTCGCGCGGCCGCCGTCGTCCTGGTAGGCTGCCGGACGGCTTTCGGGTCTCTGCGCGCCCTCCGCGCGAACCCGTCGAGGCGGCCCACAACGGGCCGGACCTACATCGCACGAACAGCAGGAGCATCCGCATGGCCAACATCAAGAGCCAGATCAAGCGCATCGCCACGAACAAGAAGGCGACCGACCGCAACAAGGCCGTCAAGAGCGAGCTGCGGACCTACGTCCGCGCCGTTCGCACCGCCGTGACCGCCGGCGACAAGGACAAGGCGGTCCTCGCCCTCGGCACCGCGTCGAAGAAGCTCGACAAGGCCGTGTCCAAGGGCGTCATCCACAGGAACCAGGCCGCGAACAAGAAGTCCGCGATCGCGAAGTCCGTCGCGTCGCTGTGACTTATTGCCTTCGACGCGCGAGCGCGTCGAAGGCTGTCGCACCGGCGCGCTGAACGCGCGCTCGGATAGCGACGGTTTCACCTCCGCAACTACGGCCGTCCGCGGCGTGCGGGCTGCATGCTTCGTTGTTCAGGAGAAATGCCGGCTGAGTCGCCTTTTCTCCTGAACGACGAAGGTCGATGCGCTCGGTGGAGGCGCCTTCGCTGAGCGCAGCAGGCGACTCAGCGGCGTCTGCGGGTGCCGAAGATGCCGCCGAGCACGTCGCCGAGGATCTGCTGCGTCTGCCTGCTGCCGAGCAGCTTCGTCACCGTCGAGACGCCCTGCTGCATCGCTCTGCCGCGGGCCGCCGCCTGCCGCTGGACCTCGCGCTGCGCGGCCGCGTGCTCGCGCTCCGCCTCCCTGCGAGCGGCCTCGTCCTTCCGCGCCTCCGCTGCCGACAGCTTCTCCGCTGCGGCGGCGGCCTTCGCCTGCGCCGCCGCATCCTTCGCGGCCCGATCGGCGGCCGAGGCGGCGTTCATCTTCGCGGTGAGGATCTCGGCGGCGGTCTCGCGGTCGAGCGCGGTCCCGTACTTCGCCTGCAGCGGTGACGCCGCGACGGCCGCGTCCATCGCCTCGGCCGGGGTCGGGCCCATCAGCGCCTGCGGGGCACGGAGGCGGGTCCACGCCACCGGCGTCGGTGCGCCGTTCTCGTTCATGACCGTGACCACGGCCTCGCCGATGCCGAGGGTGGTGAGCACCTCCTCGAGGTCGTACCCGGACTTCGGGTAGGTCTGCACGGTCGCGCGCAGCGCCTTCGCGTCGTCCGGTGTGAACGCGCGCAGCTGGTGCTGCACGCGGGATCCGAGCTGGCCCAGCACCTCCCGCGGCACGTCCTTCGGCGTCTGGGTCACGAACACGATGCCGACGCCCTTCGACCGGATCAGGCGGACCGTGCGGGTCACCTGCTCGAGGAAGTCCTTCGACGCGTCCGCGAACAGCAGGTGCGCCTCGTCGAAGAAGAACACGAGCTTCGGCTTGTCGACGTCGCCGACCTCGGGCAGGTCGTTGAACAGGTCGGCGAGCAGCCACATCAGGAACGTCGAGTACAGCGCGGGCTTGTCCGCGACACCCGGCACCTCCAGCAGGCTGATGATCCCGCGGCCGTCCGGGGCGGTCCGGAGGAACTCGCGGGTGTCGATCTCCGGCTCGCCGAAGAACCCCTCCGCGCCGGCGTCCGCGAACGCGACCAGCTCCCGCAGGATCACGCCGATCGTGGCGCCAGAGATGCCGCCGAGGCCCGCCAGGTCCGCTTTGCCCTCGTCGCCCGTCAGCCACTGCAGCACCGCGCGGAGGTCCTCGAGCTCGGCGAGCGCCAGCTTGTGCTCGTCCGCGTAGTGGAACACCAACGAGAGGCTCGACGCCTGCGTCTCGTTCAGCCCCAGCACCTTCGCGAGCAGGAGCGGGCCGAACCCCGACACCGTCGCGCGGATCGGCACGCCGGTGCCCGAGCCACCGAGGGAGAAGAACTGGGTCGGGAACGACGTCGGCGCCCACGACTGGCCGATCGCGGCGGTGCGCGCTGCGAGCTTCGGGTTCGCGACACCGGCGGTCGCGACGCCGGACAGGTCGCCCTTGATGTCCGCGGCGAAGACCGGCACCCCGTTGGCGGAGAGCTGCTCGGCGAGCGCCTGCAGCGTCCTGGTCTTGCCGGTGCCGGTCGCACCGGCGACGAGGCCGTGCCGGTTCAGCATCGCGAGCGGCACCCGCACCTGCACGTCCGGCAGCGGCCCGCCGTTCACCAGCGCACCGAGCTCGAGCGCTGCGCCCTCGAAGGCGTATCCGCGCGTGACGGCGTCGATCTGCGCGGCCGTCAGCGGTCCGGAGGCGGGCGCGGGCGCCGGCGGGGCCGGGGCGGCGGCGACCTGCAGCGCGGCGGCCTGCGCCTTCGCGGCCTCGACAGCCGCGGTCGCCGCCGTTGCAGCGGCCTGCGCGCGCTCGACGGCGGCCTGCGCCTCGGCCTGCAACCGCTCTGCCTCCGCCGCTGCGGAGTCGGCTGCGGCCTGGGCCTGCTCGATGGTGGGGTCGCTCATGCCGCGATCCTGGCACTCTCGAGTCGTCGATCGCTCGGGGACTACACGGCTTCGCCGCGGGATGCGATCAGGGTGACCAGGCGCTCGACGGCGTACTCCTGATCGCGCGAACCGCCCTTGATCCGCTCGTCGGTCTCCGCGGTGAACGCGATCGCTCGGCCGAGGCCCGCCGGCTGCCAGCCCTGCGCGTCTCGACGGGCGCGGTCGACCTGCCACGGCGCCATGCCGTAGTCCGAGGCGATCTTCGCGGCGGGACCCCTGGTGTCGAGCACCTTCGCCATCGCGCGCAGCTTCGCGGCGAGCGCCGCGACGATCGGCACCGGGTCGGCGCCGCTGTCGATCGCGTGCCGGAGGAGCACGAGCGCCTCCCCGTTCCGGCCGGCGAGCGCCGCGTCCGCCACGGCGAACGCGTCCGTCTCCATCCGGCCGGCGTAGTAGGTCTGCACGGTGCTCTCGGCGATGTCGCCGGCGGTGTCGGCGAGCAGCTGCTGGCAGGCGCTCGCGAGCTCGGCGAGGTCGCCCTGGAACGCGGACACCAGCACGCGCAGGCCGCCGGGGCTGATCCGCCTGCCCGCCGCACGGAACTCGGCGGACGCGAACGACGACCGGTCGCCGTCGCGCTTCACCTCGGCGCACGGGATCTCGATGCCGTCGCCCGCGCCGCCGCGGATCGCGTCGAGCAGCTTCTTGCCGCGCACCCCGCCGCCGTGCCGGAGGACCAGGGTCGCGCCGTCAGCCGGCGCCTCCAGGTATCGCAGGGCCTCGAGCAGGAACGCCTCCGACAGCCGCTCGACCGCGGTCACCCTGATCAGCCGCGGCTCGCCGAACAGCGACGGGCTGGCGAGCGTCGTCAGGTCACCCGTGACGGCGGCCGACGCGTCCAGGTCGGTGACCTCGACGCTCGGGTCCGATGCCGTCAGGGTCTCGCGGATCCGGCGCACGGCGCGGTCGGCGAGCAGGTCCTCCGGCCCCGACACCAGCACGACGGGCGCGGGACGCGCGGCGTCCCACGGCACCTGCGGGATCTTCGCGGCCTTCGGCGTCGCGGCCCGTGCTGCCATACCCACGAACCTACTTCGCCGGTACCCACACGGCCGCGGTCACGGGACGCTCGGTCCAGACCAGCACCCGGCGCGCGCGCCAGGACACGAGCACGAGGCCGTCCTGGTCCGTCCGCACCGCCTGCGTCCCGGTCGCCCGCAGGATGCGGAGCAGGCGTCGCGTCGGATGGCCGTAGTCGTTGTCGACTCCCACGGAGACCACCCCGAACGCCGCCCGCGCCGCGGCGTAGAACGCGGGGCTCTGGTCGGCGGAGCCGTGGTGCGCGACCTTCACGACGTCGACCTGCGGCAGCGGGCCGGCCGCGAGCAGCGCGTCCTGCGCCTCCTCGCCGAGATCGCCCGTGAGGAGGAGGGACGCGTCGCCTCCGGTGACGTGCAGCGTGAGGCTCGCCGCGTTGCCCGGCTCGACCGCGCCGAGCGGATCCGGCGGCCACAGCACGTCGATCCGAAGTCGACCGACCTGCGCGACCTCGCCGCGACGCACCTGCCGGACCGTCGCCCCGCCGCGATGCAGCGCCGAGCGCAGCGCGTCCGCCGCCGGGCCGTCGCTGGGGCCGACGAATGCGGTCGCGACCCGTCCCGCGAGCGATCGGGCCGCTCCGACGTGGTCGGCGTCCCAGTGCGTGAGCACGAGCAGATCGATCCTGCCGATGCCGAGCCGGGCGAGGCACGCCGCGATCGGGGCGTCCTCCCTGCCGGTGTCGACGACGGCGTACCGACCGCCTCCGCCGTTCAGCACGAGACCGTCGCCCTGACCGACGTCGCACGCCGCGAAGGCCCAGTCCCCCGGGGTGCCGGCGAACCGGCCGACCGCTCCGCCGGCGACCGCGCCCAGGATCACGGCGACCGCGACCACGGAGGCGACCGCGCCGGCCACCCGGGCGGGGCGCGGAGCGGCCCGGGCCAGCATCAGCACGCCGGCGACCACGATCACTGCCGCCAGGGCCGCCCCGGCGACACCGGCGGGCCAACCCAGCTGCGGGAGGCGCGCGGTCGTGCGGGCCACCAGCCCGATCCAGGCGGCGGGGACCCACGCGAGCACGGCCGCCACCGACGCGAGCGGCGGTGCGACCGGCCCCAGCAGGCAGGCGAGCAGGCCGAGCACGGTGACGAGCGGCGCGGCGGGCTCGGCGAGCAGGTTCGCGACCACACCGAACACCGGGATTCCCGGCTGGAGGAGCACGAGGATCGGCTGGCATGCCGCCTGCGCGGCGACGGGCACGGCGATCACGAGCGCGAGCCGGCGCGGCAGCACGCGAGCGAGGCGATCCGCGAGCGGTCCGGCGAGCAGCAGGAGCCCGGCCGTCGCGGCGGCACTGAGCACGAACCCGGCGCTCCACGCGAACCACGGGTCGATCACGAGGAGCGTCAGCACGGCGACGGCGAGCGCGGGCACCCCGGCCGCCCGCCCGCCGCGGAGGTCGCACAGCAGCGCGACGGCGGCCATCGCCGCTGCCCTCACGACGGACGGCTGCGGCGTGACGAGCACGACGAACCCGGCGAGCGCGGCGCCCGCGAGCACGATCCTGACCGCTCGCGGCAGCCGCAGCAGTCCGCAGAGACCGAACACCGCGACGGTGACGACGGCGCAGTTCGCGCCCGACACCGCGGTGAGGTGGGTCAGTGACGCGTCCCGCATCGCCTGCTGCAGGTCGGCGCCGACCCGGCTGGTGTCGCCGACGGCGAGCCCGGGCAGCAGCGCGGCGCCGTCGCCGGGCAGGCGCGCGGTCCGCTCCAGCAGACCGGTCCGGAGCCCGGCGGCGATCACCTGCGCGGGCGGCGGCGGGCGCACGACGACCGCGCGCCCGCGCACTGATCCGATCGCGGCGGCGGAGTCGGTCGGCGCCGTCGCGTGCAGGACCACCCTGGCGCGGACCACGCCACCGGGGACGGCACCGGAGCGGCCGTCCGCGAACACGAGCACGGGCACCTCGACGGCCTCCCCCGCGACCCGGACGACGGTCCCCCGCAGCATGGACCGCGACGCCAGCGCACCGGATGCATCGTTCCCGTCGGCCGCACCGATCTGATCCACCCGGAGCTCGACCACGACGGGTCGTCCCATCGGGAGGACCGGTGGATGGCGTCGTGCGTCGCCGGCCGCGACGGCGAGCAGCACGGCTGCGCACGCGATCGCGCCGGCCACCAGCAGGATCGCCCCGCGCGTCCGCCTCCGGACGGCGACGACGCAGAGCGCCACGGCGCCGAGCAGCGCGGCGACGGCCGCGGGCGTCGCGGCGACCGGCAGCGCCGTCCCGACGAGCGCGACCACCCACACCGCCCCCGCCGGCAGCAGCAGGCCGGAGCGGACCAGGCGCCCGCTCACGGGGTCACGAGGTCCTTCAGCCCGGCGAGCGTCTTCGGGCCGATACCGCCCACCTCCCCGAGCTCGTCGACGGAGGAGAACCCGCCGTGCGCATCCCGGTACGCCAGGATCCGGGCGGCCAGCGCCGGCCCGATCCGCGGCAGCGTCTCGAGCTGCTCAGCGGTCGCGGTGCTGAGGCTGACGGGTGCGGACGCCGCCGGCGCCGCCGCGGCCCCGGCCGCGGCGGCGCCGCGCTTCGGGACGACCACCTGCTGACCGTCGGTCACCCGGGCCGCGAGGTTGATCACACCCTGATCGGCGGACCCGGTCGGCCCGCCCGCCGCCGTGACCGCGTCGATCACCCGGGCCCCGGCCGGCAGCGCGACGAGGCCGGGATGCCGGACGGCGCCCGCGACGTGGACGAGCAGCGGTGTCGGTGCGACGGTGCTCGGCGCGAGTCGGACCTCGGGCCGATCGGCGGTGCTGCCGGACGCCTGTCCCGCGGCGACGAGCACCGCCGCGATCAGCACGGCGACGATCGCGACCGCAGCGACCACGAGCGGGATCGGACGCCCGCCCGCGGCGGCCGCGAACCTGGCCCGGAGTGCATCCACGCGGCGACGGTAGGTCGACGGCGGACCGCGGACCGACCCGTCAGGGGCCGATCGCGGGATCAGCCCCTGTGGAGGAGCGGATCGTCACTCGGTGGCGATGCTCACGACCTTCGGCGCCCGGACGACGATCCTGGCGATGCGCTTCCCGCCGACCGACCTCGTGACGAGATCGGACGACGTCGCGAGCCGCTCGAGGTCCTCCGCGGTGATCTTCGGCGACACCTCGAGCTTCGCGCGCACCTTCCCGTCGACCTGCACGATCGCGGTCACCGACTCCTCGATGAGCAGCGTCGGGTCCGGCTTGCGGAAGCCCTGCAGCGCGACGGGAGGCCGGTAGCCGAGCCGCTCCCACATCTCCTCCGCCGTGAACGGGGCGAAGAGGCTGAGCGCCACCGCGATCGTCTCGACCGACTCGCGCACCGCGCCGTCACCGGCGCCCGCACCGCTGTCGATCGCCTTGCGGGTCACATTGACGAGCTCCATGATCCTGGCGATCATCACGTTGAACTTGAACGTCTCCGCCAGCCCGGGCACGTCGGCCAGGAAGCGGTGGGTCTGCCGCCGCAGCGCCTCGTCCCCGCTGGCCCACACCACGTCGGGCGAGCTGGTGACGTCGATCGCCAGCCGCAGCGCACGGTTCAGGAACTTGACCTGCCCCCCGGGTCGGACGTCCTCCCAGTCGATGGTGTCCTCGGGCGGTCCCGCGAACGCCATCGTCAGGCGGATCGCGTCGACCCCGAAGCGCTCCAGCTCGTCGGACAGGCTGACGCCGCCCTTGCTCTTCGACATCTTCGCGCCGCCGGAGAGCACCATCCCCTGGTTCAGCAGCGCGCTGAACGGCTCGGTGAAGCGCACGTAGCCCAGGTCGAACAGCACCTTCGTGATGAACCGGGCGTACAGCAGGTGGAGGATCGCGTGCTCCACGCCGCCGACGTACTGGTCGACCGGCGCCCACTTGTCCGCCTCGGCCGGATCGAAGGCGCGGGTGTCGTCGTTCGCGGACAGGAACCGGAGGAAGTACCAGGAGCTGTCGACGAAGGTGTCCATCGTGTCGGCGTCGCGCCGCGCCGGGCTGCCGTCGACCGGGCTCGGCACGTTCACCCAGTCGGTGGCAGCACCGAGCGGTGACGTGCCCTTCGGCCGCAGGTCGAGTCCCTCGCCGTCGGGGAGCCGCACCGGCAGGTCCTCCTCCGGCACCGGGATCTCGGTGCCGTCCGCGGCGTGGATGATCGGGATCGGCGTGCCCCAGAATCGCTGCCGCGAGATCAGCCAGTCGCGCAGCCGGTAGCTCTTCGCCGCACGGCCGGCCCCGGCCGCCTCCAGCTCCTTCACGACCCGCTCGATGGCCCTGGCCTTCGACAGCCCGTTCAGGCTGCCGGAGTTCACCATCCGCCCCTCGCCGACCAGCGCGAGTCCGGTGACCGCCGGATCGACGGACTCGATGTCGGGCAGCTCGCCCCCGGGCGGGATGACCGGGATCGTGCCCGTCACCGGCTGGAACGTGTCGACCACGATGCGGACCGGCAGGTCGAACGCGCGGGCGAAGTCGAGGTCGCGCTGGTCGTGGGCCGGCACGGCCATGACCGCGCCGGTGCCGTAGTCGGCCAGCACGTAGTCCGCCGCCCAGATCGGCAGCCGCTCCCCGTTCACCGGGTTGATCGCGTACCGGCCCAGGAACACGCCGGTCTTGACCCGGTCCGTGCTTTGGCGCTCGACCTCCGTCGTCGACTGCGCGCGCGCGAGGTAGTCGGCGAACGGCTCGGCGATCTCCGCGGCGGCGCCCGCGACCAGCTCGGCGGCGAGGTCGGCGTCCGGCGCGACGACCATGTACGTCGCGCCGTGGATCGTGTCGGGCCGGGTCGTGAAGACCGTGATGGGCTCCGCACGCCCCTCGACCCGGAAATCCACCTCGGCGCCGTTGCTGCGCCCGATCCAGTTGCGCTGCATCGCGATGACCTTCGACGGCCAGGTGCCCTCGAGCTGCTTCAGGTCGTCGAGCAGCCGGTCCGCGTACTCCGTGATCCGGAAGTACCACTGGGTCAGCTTCTTCTTCTCGACCAGGGCGCCGGATCGCTCACTCGTGCCGTCGGGCAGCACCTGCTCGTTCGCCAGCACCGTCTGGTCCACCGGGTCCCAGTTGACCCAGCTGTCCTTCCGGTACGCCAGCCCCTTCTTGTACAGCTGGAGGAACAGCCACTGGTTCCACCTGTAGTACTCGGGGTCGGAGGTGTGCAGCTCGCGACTCCAGTCGAAGCTCACCCCGTACCGCTCGAACGACGCCTTCTGCTGCGCGATGTTCGCGTACGTCCACTCGCGCGGGTCGGAGCCCCGCTTGATCGCCGCGTTCTCCGCGGGCAGCCCGAACGAGTCCCAGCCGATCGGGTGCAGCACGTTGAAGCCGCGCTGGCGCCAGTAGCGCGCGGTGATGTCGCCGAAGGCGAACGCCTCCGCGTGCCCCATGTGCAGGTCGCCGGAGGGGTACGGGAACATGTCGAGGATGTACTTGCGGGGCCGCTTGTCGGCCGGGTCGTCCGTCCGGTAGAAGTCGCCCTCCCGCCAGATCGGCAGCCACTTGTCCTGCAGCTGCGCGGGCGTCGGCAGCTCGTCGGGCGTCGGCTCGGGCATCGGAGTCCTCAGTGTTCAGGCAGGTGCGGTGTTTCAGGCAGATTTCGGGCGTGGAACGGCTTTCAACTGTAGGGGCGGTGCCGGCCCGCCCGCGTCCACGCCGTACGCTGGCCGGCGACGACGAAGGAGTGCCTTCTGGACGCCTGGCTGACCGCGCTGCTGGAGGGTCTGGTGGGCCTCGGCGCCTGGCGGTACGTCGTGGCCTTCGTCGGGATGTTCTGCGAGACCAGCCTGTTCGTCGGCCTGCTGATCCCGGGCGACACCGTCGTGCTGTTCACGGCCACCGCCGGGCGCGGAGCGCTCGAGTGGCTGCTGCTGCTGCTCGCCGTCGTCGCCGGATCGCTCGCCGGCGAGTCCCTCGGCTTCGTGATCGGCCGGGTCTTCGGTCCGCGGCTCCGGAGCAGCCGGCTCGGGCGGCGGCTCGGGGAGCGGCACGTGCTGCGCGCGGAGCGCTGGCTCGACCGGCGCGGCGGGGTGGCGATCCTGCTCAGCCGGTTCCTGCCGGTGATGCACGCCCTGGTCCCCGTGACGGTCGGCGCGAGCCGGTACCCGTACCGGCGGTTCCTGGCCTGGACCGCGCCCGCCTGCGTCGCATGGGCGGCCCTGTACGTGTCCGTGGGGCAGGCCGCCGGTTCGAGCTACGTTGCGCTGGCGCGGGAGGTGCACTTCGCCGGCTGGCTCGTGCTCGGCGGCGTGGTCGTGTTCTTCCTGGCCGCCTGGCTCGGCAAGAAGCTCCTCCACCGCATCGCCCGCCCCTGACCCGGGTTCATCGACCAGAAAGGGCCGCTTCCCGAGTCGGGAAGCGGCCCTCTCTTGTCAGTGAAGCCGGATTACAGGCCCTGGGCCGTGATCCAGTCCTTCGCGATGGCGGCCGGGTCGGCCTTGTCGGCGAACGCCTTGGTGTCGAGGTCGATGAGCTCCTGCTGCGTCAGCTTCGCGGAGACGGCGTTCACCGCGTCCGTCAGCGCTCCGTCGACCTTGGAGGTCGTCACGACCGGCACGATGTTCTGCGGACCGAACTGGCCCTTGTCGTCCTTCAGCGCGACGAAGTCGGGGTCGGTGAAGTCCTGCGACGTCGTGTAGATGTCGGCGACCTGCACGCCGTCGTTCTTCAGCTGCTTCACCGTGTTCGCGCCGCCGCCGTCGTTGATGGCCTTGAACTTGATGTTCGTCAGGCCGTAGACCGACTTCAGCGCCTTGAGGCCGTCGGGCCGGGTGCTGAACTCCGTGTTGGCGGCGAGCGTCACCGTTCCCGCCTTCGCGAGGTCGCCGTAGGTGGTGACGCCGTACTTCTCGGAGAACGCCTTCGTGACCACGAGCGCGTCGGAGTCCGCGGCCTCGGCCGGGTCGAGGGCCGTGAGACCGTCCGCCTTCAGCAGCGCGTCGAGCTTGGTCTTGGCCGACTCGACGTCGGTGAGGGCGTCCTTGTTCCCGAGGAAGTTGGCGAGGGAGCCGACGTACTCGGGGGTGAGGTTCACCTCGCCGCCCTTCAGGGCCGGGTACAGCGTCGCGCGCTGGCCCGGCTGCTTGTAGCTGATCGTGTAACCCTTCGCGGCGAGCACCTGCCCGTAGATCTGCGCGAGCACCTGCGTCTCGGCGTACGGCGTGGTGGCGACGACGAGGCTCTTGGACGCCGCGCTGCCGCTCGAGCTCGGCGCCGCGGAGTTGCCGGCGAGCGAGTCGCTGTTGGAGCAGGCCGCCAGCGAGACGGTCGTGGCGACGGCGAGCGCACCGAGCAGCGCGACGCGCCGGCTCGTGCTCTTCATGGTCATGCTCTTCATGGTGGTGACATTCCCTTTCATCAGACGGGTGTCCCGGTCGGCGTCGTCGTGACGGGCCGACCGCGTGCTGTGGTGGTGCGGGAGCGCGAGCCGCGGGACACCCCACGCGGCGCGCTGAGTCGTTGGAGCAGGGCGAAGACGCCGTCGAGCGCGAGCGCGAGGGCGGTGACGAGCAGCGACCCGCCGATCATCGGGACGTAGAGGTTGCTCGACGGGCCGAGCAGCACGGTGTTGCCGATGGTCGTGAAGCCGTAGAACGAGGCGAGGGTGGCGGTCGCGACGACCTGCAGCACGGTGGCCCGGAGCCCGCCGATCACGAGCGGTGCGCCGAGCGGCAGCTCGACCCGGGTGATGATCTGCCACTCGGTCATGCCCATAGCCCTCGCGGCGTCGACGGTCTGCCGATCCACGGATTCGATGCCCGCATAGACACCGGCGAGCAGCGGAGGGATGCCGAGCAGCGCGAGCGGGATGACCGGCGACAGCCAGTCGGGCTCGAGGGTGAGCAGCAGCACCACGGCCGAGAACAGCCCGAGCGTCGGCAGCGCCCGCGCGGCGTTGCTGGCGAGGATCGCGGCCAGCCGGCCGCGGCCGGTGTGCCCGATCCGGACGCCCAGCGGGATCGCGACGACGGCGGCCAGGACGACGGAGGCGCCCGTGATGCCGAGCTGGCCGGCCAGCTGCGAGCCGAGCCCCGGTATCGCGGTGTCCGGCCAGTTCGCGCCGTCGAACAGCCAGGCGATGCCCTGGATGAGCAGGTTCATGCGGTCTGCTCCCGTCTCGCCGGGCGGCCGACGGCACGGCGGGCGGTGGAGCGGCTCCACGGCATCAGCAGCGTGCCGATCGCGTTCAGCAGCAGGTCGAATATCGCGGCGAGCAGCAGCACCAGCACGATGCCGACGCCGATCTCGAGCGGGAAGTCACGGATGTAGCCGTCGGTGAACAGGTCTCCGATGCTGCTGATGCCCGCGAGGGAACCGACGGTCGCGAGGCTGACGGTGCTGACCGACACGACGCGGACACCGGCGAGCAGCACCGGTCCCGCCAGCGGCAGCTCCACCCGCCAGAACCGCTGGACCGCGGAGTAGCCCTGCCCCTCCGCGGACTGGCGGACTCCGGCCGGGACCGCGGCGAACGCATCGGCAGCGGTGCGCACCATGATCGCGAAGGCGTAGAGCGTGAGCGTGACGAGCACGTTCTTCGGATCGAGGAGCGCGAAGCCGAGCAGCACCGGCACGAGCAGGATCAGCGCCAGCGCGGGGATCGTGTAGAGGATGTTGCCGACCGTCAGCAGCACGCTCCGCGCCGACGCCGACCGGCTCGCCCAGTATCCGAGCGGTACCGAGACGAGGAATCCGAGGAGGATCGGAGGCACGGCGAGCGCCGCGTGGGCCAGGACGAGGCCCCACAGGTACCCGAGGTGTGCTCCGATCCAGCTCATCAGGCGTCGCCCGCCTGATCCGTCTTGTTCGACACGCTGCGCGAGAGCGGACCCGTGCCGGAGAGCGCCAGCCGACCGCCCGGAGCGGAGATCAAGCCGGCCGGGTAGCCGGCGGCGTCGACGAGCAGCACGTCGTCGCCCGTGCCCCGCTCCTCGGCGGTCAAGCGACGCTTGCCGCGCTTGGCGCCGACGAAGTCGGCGACGAAGTCGTCGGCCGGGTTCGCGAGGATGTCGCCCGGCGAACCGATCTGCGCCACGATGCCGCCGCGCTTCAGGATGACGACCTGGGTGCCGAGCAGGAACGCCTCGTCGATGTCGTGGGTCACGAAGACGATGGTCTTGCCGAGCTCGCGCTGCAGACGGAGCAGCTCCTGCTGCAGCTCGTCGCGCACGATCGGGTCGACGGCACCGAACGGCTCGTCCATCAGCAGCACGTTCGGGTCGGCGGCGAGCGCGCGCGCGACGCCGACGCGCTGCTGCTGGCCGCCGGAGAGCTGACCGGGATACCGGTTCGCGAGCGAGCGGTCGAGACCGACGCGGTCGAGCAGGCCGAGCGCCTCCTCCCGTGCCTTCGCCTTGGCGGTCCCCGTGAGCACCGGCACGGTCGCGACGTTGTCGACGACCGTTCGATGGGGCAGCAGGCCGGAGTTCTGCATGACGTACCCGATCCGGCGCCGGAGGGCGACCGGTTCGACGCCCGAGACGTCCTCGTCGTCCACGACGATCTGCCCCTCCGTGGGGTCGACCATCCTGTTGATCATCCGCAGCAGCGTCGTCTTGCCGCAGCCGGAGGAGCCGACGAACACGGTCGTCGAGTGGGACGGGATGGTGATGGAGAAGTCCTCCACCGCCGTCGTGCCGTCGGGATAGGTCTTGCGCACGTGGCGGAACTCGATGCTCACCCTGCGTCCTCTCCTTCGGGCTGTGAAGCGGCACAACACTACGAACGGGCTCCGACATCGAAGCGCGCACCATGCGATCCCACAGCTTTATTACGCCCCGCATGACGCCCCGCGATCCTCCGGACGGGTCTGCCAGACTGCGCCGGTGGCCCGTGTGCGACCTCCCTTCCGGCGGCGCGAGCCCTCGCCCGCGGTCGAGCAGGCCGTCGGCCGCGCGATGCAGATCGACGACGCGCTCCGCGTGTTCCGCGAGCACCGCGCGAGGCGCCGCGGTCGCGTCCCGATCGTCGTGCCGTACACCGGCTACGGCTCGACCGCCTGGGTCCGCGTGCTCGGCCGGGTCCTGATCACGAGGCAGCTGCCGTCCGAGTCGCCGCAGGAGTCCTACCGCGGCTGGCGCAGCTTCGCGGGCGTGCCGGTGGACGGCGCGCCGGTACGGGTGGAGGTGGGCGGCACCGTCCACCACGTGGTCGCCGACCGCGGCGGCGTGATCGATGTGCGCGTCGCCGTGGAGCTGACCCCCGGCTGGCACCGCATCACGCTGCAGCACGAGGGGGACGGCGCCGTCTCACCCGCGGTGACGGCACCGGTGTTCGTGCTCGACCCGGCAGTGCCGTTCGGCGTCGTGTCCGACATCGACGACACGGTGATGGTGACGGCGCTCCCCCGGCCGCTGCTGGCCGCCTGGAACACCTTCGTGATCAACGAGCACGCCCGCACCCCGACGCCCGGCATGGCCGTCCTGTACGACCGCATCCATCGCGAGCACCCCGCTGCGCCGTTCCTCTACCTGTCGACCGGCGCGTGGAACGTGGCCCCGACGCTGCAGCGGTTCCTCAGCCGCAACCTCTACCCGCCGGGTCCCCTCCTGCTGACCGACTGGGGCCCGGAGCCGGATCGGGTCTTCCGTTCGGGGCGGGCGCACAAGATCGAGGAGCTCGACCGCCTCGCGAGCGAGTTCCCCGACATGCGGTGGCTGCTGCTCGGCGACGACGGCCAGCACGATGAGGAGACCTACAGCGGGTTCGCGAAGGCGCACCCGCAGAACGTCGCCGCGATCTGCATCCGGCAGCTGTCGAACAGCGAGGCCGTGCTGGCCGGCAGCCGCTCGCGGGAGAGCGCCCGCGAGGAGACCACCGCGGCGGACTGGGCCTACGCGCCCGACGGCGGAGGGTTCGCGAAGTCCCTGCAGCAGCTGGGCCTGCTGGAGGGGCCCACCACCGCTGCGCTCCCGCGGCCGGCAGCGACGTCCTGAAGCGAACGGCTGATCAGCCCCAGGATTCGGGGCCGCTGCTGCCGGCCGCGTACTCCTCCAGCGGCACGTCGCCGCGCTGCCAGGCGTCGAGGATCGGCTGGACGATCCTCCAGCACTGCACCG
>NZ_CAXTHO010000037.1:0-1715 GCF_964244015.1 uncultured Amnibacterium sp.
ACCAGAACTCCGTAAAGATGAAAAGTCCGCGCTGGGTGGTCTCGAGGCTCGCTGCGCTCGCACCTCGACTAGCGGAGTCGCGTCAGCTCGCGGCGTTGCGGGCGCGGAAGGCGCGCACGTTCATCCGGTTGCCGCAGTTGCCGACGTCGCAGAAGCGCTTCGACCGGTTGCGGGAGAAGTCGACCAGCACGGCCTCGCAATCGTCGGCCGCGCAGCGCTTCATCCTGGCGCGCGCGTCCTGCCGCAGCACGTCGACCCAGGCCATCGCGATCTCGACCATGACGCGATCGGCGAGCGGTGCGTCAGGGGAGTTCGCGTGGATGTGCCAGCCGAGCCCGTCGTGATCGAGCAGCCGGGGGCGTGCACCGCCCTCGGCAAGCATCGCGTTGACCATCGTGACGGCCTGCCTGTCCGACTCCGTCGCCCAGAGCGCGCGGAGACGGATCCGCAGCGCGCGGAGGGAGTCGAGCTCGGCGGCGGTGTGCAGCCGGACGCCGGTGAACCCCTCGCCCTCGAACCAGGTGTCGAGCTGCTCCCGGGTCGTCAGCTCGTCCTCACCGCTGTGCGACGCGTCGGGCAGCGTGTTCACGAGCGTCGTCGCGGCGAGCAGGCTGAGCTCGACGTCATGAGTGAACACGTCGTGACTCCTGACTGACCCGGGTAGGCTGCCGATCGTTGTCATGAGTGTACGCGATTTGACTCATGACACGAAGGGGTATCATGCAACAGAGGAACCCGGCGACCGGCCTGATCTTCGCCGTCCTCGCAGCGCTGACGTTCGGCATCGGAGGCCCCTTCGTCCGCCCGCTGCTCGAGTCGGGCTGGAGTTCCTCCGCCGCGGTGCTCTGCCGCTGCGTCGGCACGGTGCTCGTCCTGCTGATCCCCGCGCTCCTGCTGCTGCGCGGCCGCTGGCCGGTGCTCCTCCGGAACTGGGCGACGGTCTTGGCCTACGGGGTCTTCGCGGTCGTCGGCACGCAGCTGCTCTACTACTCCGCGATCACCCGCATGCCCGTCGGCGCGGCGCTGCTGATCGAGTACCTGGCGCCGGTACTGCTCGTCGCCTGGACCTGGCTGCGCACGCGCCGCTGCCCCGGCGCTCGCGTGCTCGCGGGATCGGTGCTGGCGATCCTGGGTCTGCTGCTCGTGGTCGACCTCGGCGGCGCGGGCGGTGTCGACCCGGTCGGCCCGCTCCTGGCGCTGACCGCGGCGATCGGCGTCGCGATCTACTACGTCCTCAACGCCCGCCTCGACCCCGAGCTGCACCCCGTCGTGCTGCTCGCCGCGTCGATGGCCGTCGGATGCGTCGTGCTCGTGGCGCTCGCGGTGGTCGGCGTCACCCCGCTCACGTTCGCGTTCAGCGACGTCGTGCTGGCCGGGGTGGTCGCGCCGTGGTGGCTCCCCGCCGGCGTGGTCGTGCTGATCTCGACCTCGGCCGCCTACCTGCTCGGGATCGCGGGAGGCGCACGGCTCGGCAGCCGTGTCGCCTCGTTCGTCGGGCTGTTCGAGGTGCTCTTCGCGGTGCTCGCCGCCTGGGTGCTGCTCGGCGACCTGCCGGCGCCGATCCAGCTGCTCGGCGGCGTCCTGATCCTCGCGGGCGTCGTGCTCGTCAAGCTACAGCGCGAGCAGCCTGAGGCGGCGTCCGGCGATCACCCGCCGCGGCGCCGCTCACGTCGCGCTGTACTTCCACCACGTCACGCGGTACTCCCGCCGTCGCG
>NZ_CAXTHO010000037.1:1725-21254 GCF_964244015.1 uncultured Amnibacterium sp.
TAGGTAGACCCACCGCGCGAAGGTGACGAGTACCGCGCAACGCAAGCGGTCATCGACTCACAGCGCGTCGACCGCCGCGAGGATCGTCGGCACCTCGGTGCGCGTCGTGTAGTCCACGTGCACGTCCGCGAACCGCACCGTCCGGTTCGCGTCGACGACGAGCACGGTCGGGAAGGGGATGTCGCCCGTCGCGTCGGCGTTGCTGTCGGCGACGTCGAACCCGAGCTGGGTGTGCGCCTCGCGAGCGGTCGCGGCCGGCTCCGTGACGATCCCGAGCTCGCGGATCAGCACGTTCGCCGGGTCGGACAGCACGGTGAACTCGAGGCCTCCGTTGGTCACCGCCTGCTCGGAGCCGGCCGGCGTCTGGGGGCTGATCGCGATCAGTGCGACGCCGTCCTCGCGCAGCTTCGGCAGCAGGTCGCGCTGGTAGGTCTGCAGCGCGATGTTGCAGTAGGGGCACCAGGCGCCGCGATAGAAGACGAGCACCCCGGCCTTCCCCCCGAGCGCGGCCGACAGGGTCGTCGTCGAACCGTCCGTCGACACGAGATCCGCGTCCCGCACCACGTCACCCACGGCGACTGCGCCGGAGGGCACGCCTCCGGAGTTCAACGCCAGCTGCTCCTGCGCGAACACGTCCGCGAGGACGGGGCCGATCTGCGCGTTGAACCCGGCGTTGAATTCGTCCACCTGCTCGGCGATGGTCTGGTTGCTCATGCTCGGCACGCTACAAAACGCAGCTCGACCGCACCGCTCAGCACGTAACGCAGGGACTTCTCGCGGATCAGGCTCGTTTCGCGGGAATGTCAGAGGGAGGCGATCGCGTCCGCGATCGACCGGTCGCCGGCGGTCAGCTCGAACTGCGTCCCGATCGTCGAGTCGTGCTCGAGCACGGCCGCGATCACGGCGGCCACGTCGCCGCGCGAGATCGAGCCGGAGGGGATGTCCTCGCCGACGCGGACCCGACCGATCGCGGGCTCGTCCGTCAGTGCGCCCGGGCGCACGATCGTCCAGTCGAGACCGGAGGCGCGCAGCGCGACGTCCGCGTCGCGCTTGGCGTCGACGTACGCGCGCCAGGCGGGCGCCGCATCGTCGGCGACCGGGGTGTCGACGCCGAACGCCGACACCTGCACGAAGCGCGTGATCCCGGCGAGCTTCGCGCCGGCCATCGATTTGAGCGACCCCTCCAGATCGACGGTCCGCTTGCGCTCGGCGTTCCCGTCCCCGCCTCCGCCGGCGCTGAACACGATCGCGTGGGCCTCGCCGAAGACCTCCGCGAAGTCCTCCGGTTCGCTGCTCTCGATGTCGAGCAGGTACGGCTCGGCGCCCGAGGCCTCGACGTCGGCGCCGTGCTCCGTGTTCCGGATGGTGCTGCGGACGGTGTGGCCACGGCCCGTCAACGCCTCCGCGAGGCGGAGTGCGACCTTGCCGTGGCCACCGACGATCACGACGGTGCTCATGACGACGCACGGTAGCGAGCGGGAATGCGCGGATCCCGAACCGGGTTCAGTGCAGCATGGCGACGAAGACCCTGACTATCGAGAACCACAACGAGACGGTGGCGGACGGCACGGTGCTGATCGACTTCTGGGCCTCGTGGTGCGGCCCCTGCCGGCAGTTCGCGCCCGTCTACGAGCAGTCGAGCGAGCAGCACAGCGACATCACGTACGCGAAGGTCGACACGGAGGACCAGCAGCAGCTCGCCGCGATGTACGGCATCACCTCTATCCCGACGCTCGTGGTGTACCGCGACGGCATCCCCGTGTTCGGCCAGCCGGGCGCCCTCCCCGGCCAGGCGCTCGAGTCCCTGATCGAGCAGATCCAGGCGCTCGACATGGACGACGTCCGCGAGCAGTGGGCCGAGCAGCAGGCGAAACAGGAGCCGGACGAGGCTCAGGCGCAGGCGTGACCCCGTCCTCCGTCTCGGCGGAAGCGCGGCGCGCGTCCAGGCTCGGCGGGGACACTGGTATCGATGACTGACACGACAACCACCCCCTCCACCATCACCATCGGCGACCTCACGGTCCACCGGCTCGGGTTCGGCAGCATGCAGCTGACCGGACCGGGTGTCTGGGGCCCGCCGAAGGACCACGACGAGGCGATCCGTGTCCTCAAGCGCTCGGTCGAACTCGGCGTCGACTTCATCGACACCGCAGACTCCTACGGCCCGTATGTCGCCGAGGACCTGATCGCCGAAGCACTCCACCCGTACCAGGACGGCGTCGTCATCGCGACGAAGGCCGGCCTGACCCGGACCGGCCCGAACGTCTGGCCGCCCGTCGGACGCCCCGAGTACCTCCGTCAAGAGGCCATTCAGAGCCTCCGCCGCCTGAAGCTGGATGCGATCGACCTGTTCCAGCTGCACCGCATCGACGAGAAGGTGCCGCTGGAGGACCAGGTCGGCGAGCTGAAGAAGCTGCAGGACGAGGGCAAGATCCGCCACATCGGCCTGTCCGAGGTGTCGGTCGACCAGCTGCTGGAGGCGCAGAAGATCGCGACGATCGTCTCGGTCCAGAACCTCTACAACCTCGCCAAGCGTGATGCCGAGCCGCTGCTCGACCACGCCACCGAGCACGGCATCGCGTTCATCCCGTGGTTCCCGCTCGCGACCGGTGGGCTCGCGAAGGAGGGCGGCAAGCTCGACCAGCTCGCGAAGCAGCACAACGCGTCACCGTCGCAGCTGGCGCTCGCGTGGCTGCTGCACCGCTCGCCGGTGATGGTGCCGATCCCCGGCACCTCCTCCGTCGCGCACCTCGAGGACAACCAGAAGGCCGCCGACATCCAGCTGAGCCCGGACGAGGTCCAAGAGCTCGAGGACGCCGTCTGAACCACGGTCGTTGACCAGAAAGGGCCGCTTCCCCGACGGGAAGCGGCCCTTTCTTTATCGACGGATCGGCGCTACTTCGTGTGGCCGGCGCTGGTCGCGCCGATCACGGTGAGGCTGGTCTCGAGGACCGCGCGCCAGACCTTCTTGCCGGACGTGATCGTCGCGGACGCGACGCCCTTGGCGTTCGTCTTGACGGTCTTCACCGTGACCCACGTGCTGCCGACCTTCTTCTGGAATTCGACCTCCGCCTTCTTCCAGTCGCCGGCCTTGCCCGCGGCGTCGTCCTTGTCGACCGAGACGGTCAGCGTGACCTTGCCGCCGTGGCGCTCGGCCGGCTTCCACGTGAGGTCCGAGTCGTACTTGACCGAGATCTGCTGCGTCAGGTCGAGCGCCGTCTGCTCGCCGCGCAGACCGATCGTGTACACCGCTCCCAGCGCGCCGAACGACTTCTTCTCCGCCTTCGAGAGCTTGTAGGTGAAGGAGACGGTGCCCTTCTTGGACGCCGTCTTCGGGTCGGTCAGCTCGCCGCCGGACTGACCGGTGCTGTAGAACGGCTGGTAGGTCGCGCCGGCGGTGAGGCCCGTGTACTCGACCTTGATGCCCTTCTTCGCGATCTCCTTCGGGGTGAACACGGTGTGGGCGAAGTGCTGCTTCGGCTTGCCCTGCTCGGCGGGCAGCGGCGCGACCGGCGCAGCCGTTGCCCCGCCGTTCTGGGTGGAGGTGTCGGATGCGTCGTCGTCACTGACGTCGCCCGAGTCGTCCATGCCGTCGTCGTCGGTGGCGTCGGTCGGATCGGTGGCGGTCGGATCCGTCGATGCCGGGTCCGTGGTTTGGCTCGTGCTGGTGTCGAGACCCGTGCCGGGGTCGACATCCGCGAAGGCGGGCACGGCGACGAACGAGAGGGCGACTGCGCAGGTACCGGCGATGACGGCCGTGCGGAGGGGGATGAGGTTCACGATGCTCCAACAGGATCGGTCGCCATGAGTTCGGCGTCGATCGGGAACGCTACGGACCGGCGGTTCCCGGTAGGACGCGCCTGGCCGCCCGCGCACGCTTCGGCAGGGGACCCAGAAGTGGGGGTGATCTGCAAGCGGTCCCGACGGGATACGGCCGTCTCCGGCACCATCGTCGATGCGCTCAAGGCCCCGCTACACTGTCGGAGGCTCGCAGGGACTCCACTCTCTGCGAGCCACCACGGGCTGTAGCGCAGCTTGGTAGCGCACCTGACTGGGGGTCAGGGGGTCGCAGGTTCAAATCCTGTCAGCCCGACCGTGGTGTCCCGGAAACTCAAGGGTTTCCGGGACTTCTTTGTAGGCAGATTTGACCAGGTCACCGAAAACCTACCGAAAACCCCTCCTCGCGCCTGTCCTCCGGCCGGCTCTGTCCGCCTCCAGCGCCCGTCCTCCGGGTGCTCTCCAGGACTGCGGCGCAGCCTGCGCACCTTGCGGTATGGACAACCAGAAGCAGAACCAGTGGGGCCTGGAGCCGCTGCTGGACGTGAGCGAGCTGGCCGAGTACTTCGGCGTACCGGTGTCGACGGTCTACGACTGGCGGACCAACGGCAAGGGCCCGGCCGCGTACCGGGTCGGCAAGCACCTGAAGTTCGCCGTCAGCGACGGGCGGGCCTGGGTCGAACAGCAACGCGACCCGTCGACCGGCAGGTAGCGCTCCGTGGCTAGGCCGCGCATCACCATCGGGACATTCGGCGACATCGCGCACACGAACCTTTATCCGGGTGGCATCCAGGCTCGCACGCGATACCGGGACTGGGACGGCGTCACCCGTCAGGTGCAGGCCACCGCCGCGACGCGGACGGCAGCGGAGCGGGCGCTGAAAGCGAAGCTGTCGGACAGGTGGCTCTTCCAACCCGAGTTCGCGACGTTGACTCCCGACAGCCGCTTCGGCGACCTGGTCACCTACTGGCTCGCCGACCTCGACCTGGAGGATCGGCTCTCGCGGTCGACCCGGCAGCTGTACGAACGCAACATGCGCACGCACGGTCATTGAGGACCGCTCGATGGACGCTTTGGTGTTCGGCACACGCGACGGCACTGCGGCGTCCACGAACAACGTCCGCTGGCAGCTACGCCACGTCCTCGACCTCGCAGGGATCGAGGGCGTTACCCCGCGCGCGTTCCGCCGCACCGTGGCGACCGCGATCAACGAGCAGGCTGGCGTCGACCTTGCTGCCGAGCTGCTCGACGAGGCCTTCGGGCCGAACCGGCTGCTCAGACGCGACAGTGACGATCTGGCGAAATGACGTGCGCAATTGCGGCCGCTTTGGCCGGCCAGGGAGCGCATACCGCTGTCAGCATCGTGTCGATCGGGGATCTCCGGTGGTGCCAGGTCGGCACCACCGAGGCTTCGCCGGAATCTACGGTGCCGCCGAGTCGGCGAGACCGTAGATCCCGGCTGCAGGTCGCTTCGGGTCAACGCCGATCAATCCAGTACGGCACCAATCCTGGCTGGATATCGACATCTTCCATGCGGCTGCCTGCTCAGGCCCTTTACCTATAGAGCAGTGGGCTCCCCATCGTGAATTCGACAAATTCACGATCATAAGGCTGGATTCGTGCGTGATTCACGCGGTTGACGCCCGGCCATGACCAGGACCAGGACCGGGACCGGGACCGGGACGATCACCTCGTGGCCGGGCACGACGATGGGGGGTGCATCGAGGGACTGCGCCGCGAGTCCCATCGCCGCAGGCAGCTTGTTCGTGCCTTCCTTCGCGCCCTGGTGGACTGTTCGCCACTCCGTGCCGACGGTCGGTGCCCAAACCACAGTAGGGACCCCAGTGCGTCCGGGCGTGCATCTGGTGAATAACAGCACTTTTAGGTGTCGACGTCGCGAATTCCTCGAAGAGGTTGGCCTGCGCAGGGCGTCGCGAGTTGCCAAAGCAACTCAGTACGTGGGTTGCTCAAACGCTGGTTACCTGCAAATATCATGAGCAGGGTCAACGAGGCCCTCCAGCGCCTGACCAGAAGAGGTTGAGACTTGTGACGCGGAATTACTTGTGGCGAAATCTTGCGGCAACGGCAGTAATTTTGACTTCGATTAGTCTATGTTCACTCGTGCCTGCCGCGCAGGCTAATCCCACTTCTGGGGGCGATGGATCCCTATCGCTGGGAACGGTAGCCAAGTACACCACCCGCACGATCCAGGGTAGCGGACAGAAGCAGGCCTTAACCGACGAGGATCGCAAGGAGATTCGCACTCTCGTACGCGATACAGGTCTGACGGAAGAGTTCCTTGTTCGGCAGCGAGGGGGAGCTGAGGCGTTCGAGACATTCGCGGCCGACATGGAATCGCAATACCCCGATACCTTTAACAGCGCCGGATACGGTAAAGCCGATCCGGGTACCGTCTGGGCTCGGTTCACGCAGCAGCCGCCGTCGAGGGTTTTCGATGCAGCCAAAGCGTTGCCCTATGAGGTTGTGATTGAGTGGGGAGCGCGCTTGAACCAAAAGGAGTCGGCGGTTTTAACGGCTCGCACCGCGGAACTCGCTCGAAAGGCGGGCGCCAAGAATCTCATCGCTGCAGCGGATCCCGAGACTGGTCAGATAGAAATTGCGGCCTATTACGCCGAAGGCGCGTCGGCGAACGAGGCGCTTGCGAGTGAAATCTCATCCACCCTGAACGTGGAGTCGTCTCCAGGATTCAGCTTGCGGTCGGTTGCCGCATCTGCTGTGCAGGTGGAATTCCAGGTAGGCGGAGGGCGGCCGATGTCGAGCGTCGTCTCGTCCGATCCCGGCACGTGCACTTCAGGCTTTGGCGTTCTGAAGGGCTCTGTCTACGGGGTCGTGACCGCGGCGCACTGCCCGAACTACCTCGACTACAACGGCGAAGCGAACAAGGTGAGTTTTGCGGGCGAGGCGCAGACAACCCGTAGCGGCGGCAATATCGATCTGCAGTGGCACAAGGCGATCAGTCCTGAAACCGCCGGTTCCTACTTTCGGTCGGATTCCAACGCCGACACAAATGTTTCCTACGGGGCTAACGCACTCGTAAATGGCCCCGTCTGTCACTACGGGGTGGGAAGTGGATACAAACGGTGCGGGACGGTCTATCAGCGCGATATTTGCGTTCAGGACTCTCAGCATTACTACTGTGGCGAATCGCGAACGTCTCAGTATGTTTGCTCGCCCAGTGACAGCGGAGGACCCTGGTTTACCGACGCGATAGCGCGCGGCGTGCACAGCGCTGGAGTGTCGGGCGGGGAGTACGTAGGATGTTACTACACGCCCTACACGCAGTTCTCTGAAAGTCTTGGGCTGACTCTCATCAACTCAAGCGGAGGCTGATTAAGCGGGGTCCATTTGCCCTGAGGTCTGTCCGAGATAGAGACGTGGCTGAAGTCATTGCGTTCGCGTGAGTTCTGCCATCCGAGCGGGAGCGTTATTCGCGGGCGGGTGTCTGAGCGTCTGCTGATGGTCGCGCGTGGCTGCGTGGTGGCCGACCCCACCGATGCCGGATGGATGTGTGAAGAACGCATCTGACGAGCGGTGGGGTCGGTGGACATCGAGCGTATGACTGGCCTGCCCATTGACCAGCTACTCGGTATCACGGCGTGTGTGGCGCCGCTGCTGGACCACGACGAGGTCGCGGCGTGGACGTCGTTGGATCTCTTAGAGTCGGTGGTCGTCACGGCGCTCTATCTGCGACAGAACGGGACCGAGACTTCATCGCCGCGATCTTCGATGTCTCGCAGGCCACCGTCTCCCGCCGCAGGACGGCCCTGGAAGCGCTCATCGCTGCCGCGCTGGCGGACCTGAAACCGGTACCGGCGGAGGTGACCGGTGGTGACACGGGTGTTGGTCGACGGGACCCTGATCCCGACCAGTGATTGATCTGATCAGCATGATCTGTTCTCCGGCAAGCACGACCGGACCGGGATGAATGTCCAGATCGCCTGCACCACCGGCGGCATGCTGCTCGCGCTCGGGAAGCCGGTGCACGGATCCCGCCACGACACCTACGCCTGGAGAGAGTCCGGTCTGCCTGAGCTGCTCGCGGGGACGCCGATCATCGCGGACCTCGGCTCCGTCGGCGTCGAGGGCATAACGACGGGGACCAGACGCCCGCCCGGTGGAACCCTCACCGAGCGGTAGAAGTCCGCGAATCAGTCACTCGCCGGGATCCGATCTGTCGTGGAGCAGACGATCGCGCGCCTGAAGAACTGGAAGGTCCTCAAGCACTACCAAGGACCCCTCGACCGCTTCGAGCGAGCGCTCAACTGCGTCGAAGCGCTCTACAACCTCGAACGCTCACACCGACGACACCCCGCACCGTGAATAACGCTCCCGGGACCGACGGGCCCGTGACGCGACGACGGTGCAAGGCCGGACACTGGAGTCATGGGACAGGTCGTGCTGCTTGGTGCCGGTTTCTCGAAAGCGATCAGCAACGCGATGCCGACACTCGCCGAACTCGGCTCGAGGGTGCTCACGGAGCTCGGACCCGAACACTCACATGACCTCGACCCGTTCGACGGCGACCTTGAGGCGTACCTGAGCTACATCGGCGCGGATCAACCGTGGCTCAGCGACGAGAACAACTTGCGCAATCGTGCTCTGTTCAGCGAGACCGTGATCGCCGTTCGCGACGTGATCGTGCACGCAGAAGCTCAGACGAGTCGAGATGGAGTGCCGGAGTGGCTCGCACGGCTGGCTTGGCAGTGGAGCCGCGACCGGACCTCCATCCTCACCTTCAACTACGACACGTTGCTCGAGGAGCCGCTTCGGATGGCGTCGAGGGCGGGCACTCTCGCGGACCTCTACATGGTGCCGATCGTCGAGCGTCAAGCACCCGGGTGGGGCTCGATGTTCAGCACGAGTGGGCCACAGAAATCGCCCGCTGAGCTCTTCAAAATGCACGGTTCAGTCAACTGGTTGCACGGCGGCGAGGCCGCGCCCGTCACCGACCCGCTGATCCTCCGCTACCCCGACAATGACGGCGAGGCGCTTCCCCGGAGCAGCCGTATCTACGGCGGGCTCCGTCCATTCATCGTCCCGCCGACCAGCGTGAAGAACCGGTACTACGACCGGGTCGGGCTTCGCGCGCAGTGGCAGACGGCGGCCGACCGTCTCCAGGCAGCTGATCGGCTGACGGTCATCGGCTACTCGCTTCCAGCGACTGACGTCGGCAGCACGAGCTTCCTTCAAACCAACCTCGATGCCGAAGCGATAGTCGAAGTCGTCGACCCCTGCGCCGATGTTGCGAGCCGCTTCCGAGAGGTCGTCCAGCGCGACGTGCACCACCGCGCAAGCATCACGGACTGGCTTCCGACGGCGGTTGCGGACTTCGTCGAATGGTGGGTCACAGACGAGAACTCGGATCAGGCGAGAGCACACGTCCGCGTCAACGGAGTCGAACGCGTCGACAAGGCACCCATCGTCCGTGACCGTGCAGAGCTCGAGGAGTGGCGCAGAGCCGCGATGCCGGACCTTCTCGACGTCGAGCTGAACGGCTACGTGGACGGGAGCGTGGTCAGCCATGGCTGGCTCTGTCCCGTCGGTGACCGACCTGCAGCTGCCTGACCAGGGAGTTCGATGCTGCGGCGTCCGCGCGACTCGGGCCCGCGACTCACCGACGCGTCGGACTGGCGAGCCGCGCCTCGGTCGCCATCACGGCCGCGACCAGGACCGGGGCCCGTTCCGCGTTGCACAGAGCGTTCGGACTGTCCGGCCCGTGCCGGGCGAGCATCTCGCGCAGGCGCGCCTCCACAGTGACCGTCTCACCTCCCGGCCCCGTGGTCTGGTCGGCCCAGCTGAGCGCGTCCGCGAGTGGACCAGTCCAGGTCCTCGGGTCAGCGAACTGCCGCATGAGCGGCCCCAGCCCGCGTTGAGTCCTGCACCGCGACGTCGACGCGGTCGCCCCGGACATGCTCCGTGACAGCGTGTCCGCGACTGCTCTGGCCCACGCCATCCCGATGTGACCCGAACTCTGCCGGACCGCATTGCCAAGATCCTCGACGAAATCGCAAGATGCGGAGGAATGGAATACACGGGCCCGCGCCGTTGAACCCGAGAGCGATGATCCGGTCGTATCAACTCGAACCATCGTCGCTTCAGCAGCTAGCGCGGTAAGCACCAGGAGGGTGGTCGAAGACGCATCGCCCACTCCGCGCGGGGTTGCCGCGCCCACCACGAGCCCGGCTGTGCTGTCCGCGTCCTCTGTGAATTCGCCGGCTGACCACGTACGATCTCCCCATGGTGAAGAGGTTGGACGCTGCACAGAAGGCTGGTCGGATCGTGCAGCCTACCGTCGCTGCAGCTGATGTCCAGAACACCGTTCGCGCCGCGTCCGGTCGTGTGGTTGTGCGCTCGGCCATCACCGGGCGATACGCAACGAAGCACCCTTCGACCTCGGTCACTTCGAAGTCCTCTCCCGGCGCTGGGTCATGAAAGGCGCCCAAATAGTTGGCTGACCGAGGGCGTCCGCCCCTCGTCCGTAACGTGTTCTCGTTCGAGGACCCGTCGTTGCCAGTGCCCAACGAAGTCGCTCTGGACACCTCGTTCGTCATCAACGTGCTGATCGCCGCTGAGCCGCTTCACGTCGTCTCGCAGGCGTATATGACGCGGCTTGCTGCGGAGAAGACGACTGTCTACTACAACAGACTGCTCGAGCTCGAATTCGCGGAGGTCGCCTTCAAACTCGCGGTCGTTGAGAAGCATGGCAGGCGCGACTGGAAGAGGAAACGCGGTGATGGTCGGGTCAGAAGGCGTGCGGGACGACTCTCCGATGAGCTTCGTGCGGCATGGACCCAACTGCTGACTGCGGTACCGCACCTCATGATCGAGCTGGACGAGGTTGCAGACAGCGTGCCGGCCATCATGACGAAGTACGGCCTCGAGTCGTACGACGCCGCTCATGCCGCGACCGCCACCTACGTTGGCGCGGGGGGCCTCGTGACCACAGACTCAGGCTTCGGTCGCGTTCCGGCGAACGTACTGCCCCTGTACGTCGATGCCAGTCGCGTTCGAACGTGTCGCCGCCATCGCGGCGGCAAGTAACGGCCGCTGCAGAGCTTCACGCTGCCGCGTCATGCCTTCCGAGTTCGAGGCGATCGACGACACGAGCTCATCGTCGAGTTCGTCAACCCAGCTGTGGCAGTCCTCGAGGATCTCATCCCGGTGTTCGACGAGGAGCGCCGATCGCTTCGATGAGGGCTCAGCGGTGAGCAGCAACTCCAGCAGCGAGGTTCTCGGTACCCAGGCGATCGGAATCCCGTCGATGTCCACGATGTCGATGAGTTACGAAAGAAACTCCTCGAACTCGTCGAGCCGCGGCTTCAGGATCGCGGGCAAGAGCTTCGTCACCGACAACCCCTCCTTGTGCCGGTACTCCGGCCGGGCTCGATCCGGTTCGAGCGTCCGGCGTGTCAACTCCCAAGGTTGGTGAGCGAGCGATTGGACGGGTGCATCGATCCGATGATGTTGACCGGACCTTGCCGCTCCGATTGCCGCGAGTGTGTGACCGGTGTGACCGAAATCGAGTCGGGACCGACCCACGATCGTGGTCGAGGTCATCGGCCGCGACCTCGCACCGCTGGCCCGCCCTCGCGGCACACCTTCCCCCGCCTGGTCCGGACCGCTCACAGTGACGTGGTCCCGATCAGAAAACGAGTTGGCCGATCGTGGTGTAGCTGAAGAAGAAGGAGACGGCGACGAGGGCGGTCAGGCCGACCGTGAGCAGACGGGCGCGGGGGGTGCGGGGGCCTCGGAGCAGTGTGGCGACGAGCAGCGCGAGCCCGGCGATGGTGACGAGGGTCCAGTAGATCCAGCCGGTCGTTGCGGAGATCTGGATCAGACCGTACGCCCCTTCTCCCAGAGCGATTCCGGACAGCACGCCGCAGCCGATCGCAGCGCGGGCGCCTGCATGCCGGAGCCAGGAGGCGGCGACGCCGACGAAGGGACCGACGATCACGCCGATGACGAGGAACAGGGTTTCGCTCGTGGGGAAACCCCGCAGCGTCGACGTGAATTGGTAGCCGAGGACGAGGGCGACGAAACTCGCGGCGCCGAAGACCGCCGATGGTCGTGTCCTGGCGTGGCTCGCTGCTACCGCGCCCGCGGTCAGCAGCGTCCATCCCGACGCGGAGTTCGCGAAGGGGCGCAGTGCGTCCGGGAGGAAGGTCTGCGCGAACGAGGTCGCCGCGCCGAGCACCAGGCTCAACCCCGCGACCACCAGCAGCTGGCGCAGCACCCGATTCGGCGGGGTGGTCTCGGTTTGGATCGACGTCGGACGCACGTCTTGCTTCGAAGCAGCCATGGTCAGACTCCACCACGAACACGTCCGCGTCGGATCGTGCGGAAGGACCGGCCACCTCCTTCGAGCGGATGAATACGTCGGAGCGAGCCGCCGGCCGCGCCTCCGAATCCGCCTGTGCTCCGCTGCTACCCGCTCAGCTCCGGTGATCCGGTCCTGGACGGCGCGCCGACGTGCCAGGAGTGGAGGTGCTTCCAGGTCAGCGATGTCCACCAGTGGCCGGTCCAGTCGTCGGCGCGGAACTCGAAGGCGGAGTACCAGCGTGCGAGGAAGGAGCCGGGAGGGGTGAGGGGAAGTCCTCGGAGGAAGTCGCCGACTTCGTCGGAGAGGTGGCTGTCGACCTTGAGGTCGTGCGAGGCGAGTCCGATGTGCGCGCTGAAGGCGTAGTCCTCGACCTGCACGGTGTAGGAGTCGTCCACCTTCTTGGAAAGGGGCAGGACGGCTTGGATGACATCGTGGGCGATGGTGCCGAGCTGTCGGTTCTCCGCTCCGCTGCTCGCGTCGCGGTTGATGTCGTACTCGTAGCAGTCGCCGACGCGGACGATGCCGGAGTTGAAGACTTCGACCGCTGGCGCAGCACGCAGGACGGGGTCGACCGCTGCGATGACCTCGTCAGCGGTGGCGTCGGTGGCGAGGTTGCCGATGAGTGTCGCGTGGGGTGGGAAGGCGCCGGCGGAGATCAGGCCGTACTGCGCGCGCAGGGCAGCGGTGATCTGGGTCACGGTCCAGCAGGTCGCGGGGTCGGGGCGCAGGTAGATGCCGTAGCGGAGGTCGCTCATCGATGTGGTCCTTGTTCTGCGTGCGTCGGGCGCGGCTACTTGCCGGCCTGTTCCTGGTAGTCGCTGAGCGCCTTCTTGGCAGAGGCTGCTGCGGCGTCGAGAGCGGCATCAGCGGTCTTGGTACCGGCGAACGCAGCCTGCAGCTGGCTCACGTTGCCGGCCCGGATGGCGGCCATGGCGCCGCTCAGGCAGCCTGCAGTGTTGCTGGCGATGGGGGAGCCGTCGATCTGCTCGATGAAGGTACGGAAGCTCGGGTTCTGGTCGAGGAAGGTCGCCTGGGTGGCGGATGAGTCGACCTCCTGGTTGACGGGCACGTACCCGGTGGCGTGGCTCCACTGCTCCTGCGATGCGGCCGAGGTCAGGAAGGTCTCGAGCTTCCAGCCGGCGACCTTGGCGGCGTCGGTGGCGGAGTCGCTCAACCACATCGCCGCACCACCGATGGTCGTGTTGCCCCGGAACTTCGCGTCGGAGGCCGGGAACGGGAGGGCCTCGTACTGGAAGGTCGCACCGCCGGCCTTGAGCGCGCCGAGCGCGCCGGAGCCGTAGGGCATGAAGGCGACCTTGCCGGCCGAGAAGGCGGCGATGGCGGCCGCGCCGTCGACGCCGCCGTCGACGGCGACCTTGTCCCGGTAGAGGTCGACGATCTTGCTGATCGCAGTCTTGGCTCCGCCGGTGTTGATGGTGATCGCGGTCGGGGCCTTGCCGGTACGGCCGTTGCCCGGTGAACAGAAGTCCTGGCCGGCCGTCGCGGTCCAGTTCTCGATGGTCCAGTCGTCGTCCTGGATGGTGAAACCGAACTTGCCGGTCTTCTGCTTCACCTGGCGGGCTGCGGCGACGACTGCGTCCACGGTGCTGAGATCCGCTGAGTCGCTGACGCCGGCATCCTGCAGCAGGTCGCGGTTGACCCAGAGCACCGGGGTGGAGGACGCCATCGGCACCGCGTACTGCACGCCGCCGAGCGTGTAGTAGTTCCGCGGTGCGCGGCGAATGTCGGTCAGTTGCAGGTCGCCGGGGTTGGCCTTCGCCATCTCGGCGGCGGGCACGCTCTGCTCGAGGTCCGCGAGGATGCCGCTGGAGACGTCGTTGAGCACGAGGATCGTGGGCGCGGACGTGTTCCGCAGCGCCGCCGTGTACTTCGCGAGCAGGTCCGGGTAGAGGCCCTGGAAGGTCGCGGTGACGTGCACCTTCCCCGTGTTCTCGCTGTTGAACTGGTCGACCAGCTTCTGGAACGCGGCCCCGTTCGGGCCGCCGAACGCGTGCCAGATGGACACGTCCACCTCGCCCTTGGCGCTGGTCAGGGCGGAGGGTCCAGGAGCTGATGCTCCGCCCGGAGCGCTGCTCGAGCCGGACGGTGAGCAGGCGGCCAGTGCGCCGACGACGGTGGCGGTGGCCGCCAGTGCGATGAGCTTCCGCGTGATGGTCATGGTCTTCCTTCGATCGTGTGCGGGGTAGGAGGGGAGTGGAAGGGGGTTAGCGCAGGACGCCGCGCGCGAGCCCGTTGATGAGGAAGCGCTGCGCGAAGATGACGAGCAGGGCGGTGGGGACGACCACGAGGACGGAGCCGGCGAAGATCAACGCCGGGTTGCCGGCGTCGGAGGCAGCCAGGGAGGCGATGCCGACCTGGATCGTCCGGGAGGTCGACGTGTCCGTGATCAGCAGGGGCCAGAAGAACCCGTTCCACGCCGCCAGCGCGCTCCAGATCACCGCCGTCGTGACCTGTGGCCGGCAGGCCGGCATGACGACGGCGAAGAGGGCGCGGAGATCACCGGCGCCGTCGAGGCGTGCGGCCTCCCAGAGCTCCGGGGCGACGGCGGCGAACGCCTGTCGCAGCAGGAAGATCGGATAGCCGGCCGCGAGGTACGGCAGCACGATGCCGAGCACGGTGTTCCGCAGCCCGAGCGAACTGACGAGCTCGTAGTTCGGGATGACGATGCTCTCGGCAGGGATCGCGAGGGTCAGCAGGACGAGCACGAACGCGAGTCGGCGGCCCCGCCATCTCGGGAACACGAGGGCGTACGCGGCGAGGGCGCCGGTGAGCAGGTTGCCGAGTGTCTGCAGCGTCACCACCGCGACACTGACCGCGTACTGCGACAGCAACGGTGTCGAGGCGACCGCGTCGCCGAAGTTGGCGAGGGTGAAGCTCGACAGCGGCGGGAAGATGCTGCCCCGGGCGATGGAGCCGTTGACGGTGAAGGCGCTGACGACGGCGACGTAGATCGGCAGGAACATGACCGCGGCCAGGACCAGGACGACGGCGAAGCGGGCGACCGTGCCGGCCGAGCGCGACGCGGCGCCCCCACGTGCCGGTGAACTCCGGCGGGTCATTCTTCCGGCCTTCCGCCGAGCACCCGGAACTGCACGAACGTGATGAGCGCGATGACGACGATCAGGGCGATCGCGGTGACGGAGGCACGTCCGAAGTCCGGGACGCCGTTGCCGAATGCGAGCTGGTACACCCGGTACACCAGGGTCGTGGTCCCCCCGGCCGGTCCGCCGCGGGTGAGCACCTGCACCTGCGCGAACGCCTGCAGGCCGCTGATCGTCTGGGTGACGACCAGGAACAGGATGCTCGGCTTCATCAGCGGCAGCAGCACTCGGCCGGCCAAGGTGAACGAGCCGGCGCCGTCGAGCTGACCTGCCTCCACGATCTCCGGCGGGATGTCGCGCATCGCTGCGGTGAGGACGAGGAAGGCGAAGCCGAACTCGTACCAGGCGGTCGCGATCGCGACCGCCCAGATCGCCGCGCCCTGCGTCGCGAGCCACGCGGGACCGGTGACCCCGAAGCCGGACAGCAGGATGTTCAGCGCCCCGACCGACGGCGCGAAGAGTCCGGCGAACACCACCGACGCGGATGCGGCCGAGTACGCGAACGGCAGCGAGAAGACCACGGTGAACAGCCGCTGCCCGATGAGCGGTCGACGCAGCAGGACCACGACGACGACCGCCGAGGTCGTCGCCAGTGCGGTGCCGAGCAGCGCGATCAGGATCGAGATCCCGACCGTGGTCGAGAAGCTCGGATCGGTCAGCGACGAGATGTAGTTGCCGAGTCCGACGAAACGGGTCGGGTTGCCGATCAAGTCGCTGGCGTACGCGCTGAGCTGGACGGTTCGCACCACCGGCCACAGCAGGAAGACCGCCAGCAGGACCCCTGCCGGAGCGATGAACCACGCACCTGCTGGTGCGCGCGGCCGAAGTCGCCGCGTCGTCGTATTCGTGCTCATGTCGCCTTCTCGTTTCCCACCGGGAACGTTCCCGGTCGGATGCTAGTGAGGCGGCGGAGCGAGGTACAAGCGGTTCTCGCCGTCGGAGCCGGTCTTCACCAGACGTTCAATCAGCGGTTCCGTGCGAGAGCGGTCGCCTCCTAGCCGGAGGGGCGCTCGACGGCCGTGCCGAGTGTTCGGCCGGATACGACTTCGCCGCGGAGCGTGACGTTCTGGTCCGCGGTCGTCGGATCGGCGACCTTGGCTGCCAGGAGCTCGATCGCGGTCGCACCGATCGCACGGACCGGGACGCGGAAGGTCGTGAGGCCGAGGAACGAGGACGCCAGGGGACCGATTCCGTCGTAGCCGAGGATCGACAGGTCGTCGGGGGCCGACCGCCCGAGCAGGCGGAGGACGTCGAGCGCCTCGACCGCCACCGCGTCGGTCGGGCACAACAGCGCGGTCGCTGCAGAGCGCCGCAGTTCCCGGCCGAGCGCCTCGCCCGCATCGGCGTCGCTCGAGACGTCCCAGACCTCGGCTTCCGCGCCGGCCCGACGGATCATGTCGATCATCGCGACGCCGCGAGCGTGCTGGCTCTGCGAGTAGGCCGCGCCGACGAGCAGAACCGCGAGGCGGCGGTGTCCGTGCTCGAGCGCGAGCTGTGCGAGGGACGTCCCGCCGTCGACGTCGTCGGAGGAGACGCTCGTGATTCCGGGGCTGACGTCCCGGCGCCCGGCGACGACGATCGGGACGCGGTCAATCAGCGGCACGATCTCATCGGACGGAAGGCGAGCGGACGCGACGACGAGGCCGTCGACCTGCATCGAGACCAGGTGTCGGAGCGCGCGGATCGCGTGTGCGGTGTCGAGGTCATCGGCGCTGGTCATGGTGACGATGCGATACCCCGACCGTTCGGCGGCCTCCTGCATACCCGCCAGCAGCTCGCCGTAGAACGGTCGAGTGAGGTCACGAAGGACGACACCGAGGGTGTTCGTCCGGGAACGCAGACCACTCGCCATCGCATTCGCCACGTACCCCAGGCGATCTGCAGCCTCGCGAACCCGCTGCCGGGTGGCCTCGCTCACGTCTCCTTGGTTGAGCAGGGCGCGGGAGACCACCGACTTCGAGACCCCGGCCTCGGTCGCGATGTCGATGATCGTGGGCGCTTTCGCGCGCGGCAGCACCACGTCTCCTCCTCGATGACCCGGACCTTCTCCGCAAGCATGCCCGAGGTCCGCGTTCGTGTGTCCTCCCGGACGGCCATCGCGGCTCTACTGACGGCGGGCGGTGGCGAGCTCAGTCGACCGGTTCCTCCAGCTCCGTGTCACGCGCCGACTCGGCGAACCCCGGACGCCGCCGCGTAATTCGACGCCCGGAATGGCACCGGCCGGAAGCGGCTGCCGACATCGAGCAGGGGAGCTCAGGCGGCGGCGGGGGAGACCTTCAGCGGCAGGAGACGGGCGTACACGCCGATCGCGATGACGATCGTCGTGACGTGCATGAGGGAGAGCGCCAGGATCGGCGCGATGCCGGTCGAACTCGCGGTGGCGACGGCGAGGAGCACGTCCGGCACGAACGAGACGAGGAGCACCAGCGGTGCGAGCCAGGCCATGACGCGGCGCGGGTCGTCCGCCCGCCGGTTCACGATCGTCCACCCGATCGCGCCGGCGATCGATGCCAGCACCGAGAACGCGATGTCGATCGCTGGGTTCAGCGGCATGACGGCGGTGACTCCGACGGCGACCGCGGCGACCGCGACGGCGCCGTTCACGGCACCCGTGAGCACGGCCGCCAAGACCGCAGCGGTCGCGATCCTGCCCCTGCCCGCTCTGGCTGTGGTCCCGGTGGTGGTTGTGGTGGTTGCGGTGGTCATGGTCGTCGTCCTCTTCGTGTGTGCGGGAGCTGCGCGGTCGGTGCTCACCTTCGTCCGCGGCCCGGCCGCTGTCGTCCGCCCGGGGGAGTAGACCCTTGTACTGCGGGAGGCGGGCGAGACCGCCTCCGGACCACCAGGACGCCGGGCGCATGTCCGTCGGCGGGCGCGGGTGGTTTCGGCTCGCGAGTCGGACGTCGGCGGACGGAGCGCCTCGCCCGCTCCCTCGAGCCCGGAGTTCGGGCGATGATACGGTGACGCGCAGGCGATGCCGAAGGCCCGTGGACGACTGCTCGTTTCCATTTCGACGCCCGGCGATGCGCCACCGGTACTGCACACCGACCGACGTCTGAACAAGGGGCTGGATGAACCAGGTCGATGCGGCGCCGACCTTTGCGGATGTGCTCGCAGCGGAGCGCCGTATTCGCGGTGTGGCTCACCGGACACCGGTCGTGCGTTCGAGGATCATCGACGATCTCGCGGGCGCCAGCGTGTTCTTCAAATGCGAGAACCTGCAACGCGCAGGCGTCTTCAAATTCCGCGGTGCATACAACGCGGTTGCGCAGCTCGACGACGCGCAGCGCCGGGCCGGCGTCGTGACGTACTCCTCCGGAAACCATGCCCAGGCACTCTCGCTGGCAGCCGGCCTGCTCGACATTCCGGCGACCATCGTGATGCCGTTGGATGCGCCTGCAGTGAAAGCCGCAGCGACGGCCTCCTATGGAGGCCAGATCGTGCGCTACGACCGGTACACGGAGGACTACGAGGAGATCGCGAACCGGCTGGTACAAGAGCGGGGGCTGACCTTGATCCCGCCGGTGGATCATCCGGCCATCGTCGCGGGACAGGCGACGGCTGCGCTCGAGCTGTTCGAGTCGGTACCCGACATCGACGAGCTCTTCGTTCCGGTCGGTGGCGGCGGACTCTTCAGCGGATCGGTGATCTCGGCGCAGGCCGTCGCACCGCGGTGCGCGCTGAGCGGTGTGGAGCCCGAAGCCGGCAACGACGCGCAACGGTCCCTGATGGTGGGCGAGCGGATCGTCATCGATACGCCGCAGACGATCGCAGACGGCGCGCAGACCCGGTTCCTCGATCCGCTCGCCTTCTCCATACTGATGCGATCGAAGCCGACGATGCGGACGGTCACCGACGAGCAACTCGTCGAATGCATGCGGCTGTTCGCGACCTACCTGAAGATGATCGTCGAGCCGACAGGCTGTCTCGGGCTCGCCGCCGTACTCGCTGCCCGTGATGAGATCCGAGGGAAGCGGATCGGCGTCATCGTCAGCGGCGGCAACGTTGACCTCAACCGATACGCGGAACTCGTGGCCGATTCATGACGCCTGTCCGAGCGGCGAGCGACTAGTGCGATTCGTATCCGAGGCGCAGAGTACGGAACTCATCTCGCACGAGCTCGCCTACTCGGCGGTGCGGAGCGCGCTGATCATGGCCGCCACCTCGACGGCGACGACCTTCCCGCCGGTGATCGCGCACGGAGCGGACGTGCGGGACGTCTTCACGGTCAAAGCCGCGTCCGGCGACCTGTTCAGCGGCGTGAAGATCGGCAGCTACTGGCCAGGAAACAC
>NZ_CAXTHO010000038.1:0-1820 GCF_964244015.1 uncultured Amnibacterium sp.
GCCTCCACGGCCGGGGACTACCTGCTGTCGGCGACCGGAGGCGTGCTGTTCGCGAGTCCCGGCTCAGCCGCGATCGAGCTGTGGGCCGCGCTGATCGCCCTCGCGGTCTGGCTCGCTGCGGTCTGGGTACCGGCCCTCGTCCTGACGCAGGTCCGGGACGTCTGACCGGACGCCACGCGCGGTGGAGCCGACCGTCCTCCAGCAGGCCGACGTCGGTCCAGCAGGCTGCATCCGCGGTCCACAGCCTGCCGAAGCGGCGACAGCCTGCCGACGTGCTCGGTTCAGGCGGGGAGCGAGTTGACCGCGTGGACGCCGGTCGTCCAGAGGTACTGCACCGCGTGCGCGCGGTACGGGGACCAGGCGCGTGACCTCGCCTCCAGCGCGCGCGGCGCGTCCGGCAGGCCGAGCCGTCGCGCGGCCAGGACCACACCCAGGTCGGTGGGCAGGAAGGCGTCCGTGTCACCGAGGGCGCGCATCAGGACGGTGTCGGCGGTCCAGGGACCGACGCCCGGCAGTGCGAGCAGCGCCGAACGGACGGCGGCAGGAGGCGCGGTGAGGTCGGCCGTGCCGTCGGCCAGCGCGGCCGCGACGGTCAGCAGCGTGCGGATCCTCGATCGAGGCATCCGCGCGACCTCGGCGACCCCCTCCGGATCCGCCACCAGATCGGCGGCGCGCGGGAACAGGTGGGTCAGTCCGCCGATCGGGTGCTCGAGCGGTGCTCCGAACGCCGCGACGAGGCGCGCTGCGTGCGTGCGGGCCGCAGCCGTCGACACCTGCTGCCCGAGGACGGCGCGAAGCGCCATCGCCTCCGGATCGAGCGTGCCGGGCACGCGTCGTCCGGGTGCGGCGTCGACGAGCGGCGCCAGGACGGGATCCGCGGACAGCACGCGCTGCACGGCCCGCGGATCGACGTCCAGGTCGAAGGTGCGCCGGATGCGCAGCAGGGCATCCGCGTCGTCCGACCGGTGCGCGAGCCACAGATCGACGGGGATCTCACCGCCCTCCGGCAGCCCGACCTCCACGATCCCCGGCCCGTGCGCCAGCGGGACGGCCGCGCGGTAGCGGCCGTCCCGCCACTCCTCCACGCCCGGCACCGCGGTCGCCGCGAGGTGCCCGTAGAGGTTCGACGGCTCGAGCGGCCCGACGAACCCGAGTCGACGCGTCACGGATCAGACCGATGCGAAGGGTCAGAGGAGGTAGGGCTCGAGCGCGGCCCGCTCCTCGTCGTCGACGAGCGCCTGGATGCGAGCGCCGGTCTCCTCGTAGACGGTCGCGAGCACGCGGCCCTTGTCGTGCAGCCGCGAGACCAGCTCGCCGTGCGCGAACGGGATCAGCACCGTCACCTCGTGCCGCGGTACGGGCAGCAGCGCCGCGATCGTGTCGAGCAGCCGGTCTATCCCCTCGCCGGACCTCGCGGATACGAACAGGGCGGTCGGTTCCATGCCGCGCAGCACCAGTCGCGTCGCCTCGTCGGCGAGATCGGCCTTGTTGAACACGACCTGCTCGGGCACGTCCCTGGCGCCGACCTCGGCGATGACCTGCCGGACGGTGGCGAGCTGCGCAGCCGGATCCGGATGGGAGGCGTCGACGACGTGCAGCACGAGGTCCGCATGCTCGACCTCCTCGAGCGTCGATCGGAACGCCTCCACCAGCTGATGCGGCAGGTTCCGCACGAACCCGACGGTGTCGACCAGCGTGTAGGGCCGGCCGTCCTCCGTCTCGGTCCGGCGCACGGTCGTGTCGAGCGTGGCAAAGAGTTTATCCGCGACCAGCACCTCGCTGCCGGTGAGGGCGCGCATCAGCGACGACTTGCCCTCGTT
>NZ_CAXTHO010000038.1:1830-3462 GCF_964244015.1 uncultured Amnibacterium sp.
CTCGGTCCGGCGCACAGTCGTGTCGAGCGTCGCGAACAGCGCGTTCTCGACCAGCGCGCCCGCCCGGGTGACGCGGTTCAGGATGCTGGACTTGCCCGCGTTCGTGTAGCCGGCGATCGCGACCGACGGCACCGAGTTGCGGACGCGGTTCTGCCGCTTCAGCTCCCGGGCCGGCGCCATCTCCAGGATCTCCTTGCGGAGCTTCGCCATGCGGGAGTGGATGCGGCGTCGGTCCAGCTCGATCTTCGTCTCGCCGGGGCCACGGGAGCCCATGCCGGCGCCGGCACCGCCGACCTGGCCACCGGCCTGCCGGGACATCGAGTCGCCCCAGCCGCGCAGCCGGGGCAGCAGGTACTGCAGCTGCGCCAGCTCGACCTGCGCCTTGCCCTCGCGGCTCTTGGCGTGCTGGCTGAAGATGTCGAGGATCACCGCGGTGCGGTCGATCACCTTCACCTTCACGACGTCCTCGAGCGCACGCCGCTGGCTCGGTGCCAGCTCGGTGTCCGCGATCACGGTGTCCGCGCCGACCGCCTGCACGACGAGCCGCAGCTCCTCCGCCTTGCCGGAACCGAGGAACGTGGAGGGGTCCGGGTGCGACCGCCGCTGCATGAGGCCGTCGAGCACCTGCGCGCCCGCGGTCTCGGCGAGCGCGGCGAGCTCCCGGAGGCTCGTCTCCGCGTCGGCCTGGCTGCGGGAGTAGACCCCGATCAGCACGACCCGCTCGAGTCGCAGCTGCCGGTACTCGACCTCGGTGACGTCCTGCAGCTCGGTCGAGAGCCCCTGGACCCGGCGGAGCGACTGGCGCTCCTCCAGATCGAGCTGCTCGCCGTCGTAGTCGTCGTGCGTCGCGCCGATCGCGCGCTCGAGATCGGTGGTGTGGATGGTGTCGCTCATGACCCCTCCTCGTGCGCGGGGTGCCGCGCTGTGGTTCGATGCTTCGTCGTGGACGGGGAGCAGTACTTCACCGCGCAGCCGTCGAGCCATGCTCGAGAGCGTGCGATCCGAGTCGTGCTCCAGGGCGAGGCGTTCGAGCTGCTGACCGCCGACGGCGTGTTCAGCTCGGAACATCTCGACACCGGTACCGCCGTGCTGCTCGCGACAGTGCCGCCTCCGCCGATGGAGGGGCAGCTGCTGGACCTCGGCTGCGGCTGGGGTCCGATCGCGATCGCGTTGGCCAGGCGGTCTCCTGATGCTTCGGTGTGGGCGGTGGATGTGAACGAGCGCGCCCTCGCGCTCGCCGCCGCGAATGCCCGGATCGCCGGCGTGGAAGTCAAGACCGCATACCCCGAGGATATTCCTGCTGGGCTCTCGTTCGGGACGATCTGGTCGAATCCGCCGATCCGGATCGGCAAGGACGCGCTCCACGACCTGCTCCGGACCTGGCTGCCGCGACTCGATCCGGGCGGCACCGCCTGGCTCGTGGTCGCGAAGCAGCTCGGCGGCGACTCCCTCCAGCAGTGGATCGCCGCGGAGTTCCCGGCCTTCGCGGTGGCGCGCGCCGCGACGGACAAGGGCTTCCGCGTCCTCCGCGTCGCCCGCCCCTGGGTCAGAGGTCGATGACGCCGGAGTAGACCAGCTCGGCCGAGCCGGACAGGGCGACCCCGTGCCAACGGGTCCCCCGTCCGGCGACGC
>NZ_CAXTHO010000038.1:3472-20980 GCF_964244015.1 uncultured Amnibacterium sp.
CGTTCGCCTACAACGGGTTCCGCATCACCTTCCAGATGGCCGGGGAGGGTTCTGCGAACACGAACTCCGCGCACGTCAAGGACGTGCTCGCCGTCCTCCGCCGCGAACATGCGGACGCCGAGTGCACCGCCCGGCACCGTGACGCGCCAGTCGTTCGGCGCCCCGCGGCCGGCCCAGTACCGGGTCGCGAGTGCGGCCGCGACCGCTCCGGTCCCGCAGGAGAGGGTCTCGCCGCTGCCCCGCTCGTGCACGCGCAGGCGGATGCGCGCGATGCCGTCCTCCACGAGCGGATCGGAGGGGCGCACGAGTTCGACGTTCGCGCCAGCCGCAGGCGGCGGATCGAGCACCGGAGGCGACGAGAGGTCCGCTGCCGCGAGCTCGTCGTCGTCCGCGAGCGCGACGACGACGTGCGGGTTCGGGACGTCGATCGAGAGGCCCGGCCGGATGACGTCGACGCCCGCGATCCGCACTGCGACGTCGTCCGACCCGAGGGTCCACCGGCCGAGGTCGACGGCGAAGCCGGTCGCGGTCCGCTGCACGGTCATGACGCCGCCTCGCGTCGCGACGGCCAACGTGCCTCCTGCGGGCAGCTCGGCCAGACCCTCCGCGAGGAGGAAGGCGGCGAAGACGCGGATGCCGTTGCCGCACATCTCGGAGACGGAGCCGTCGGCGTTGCGGTAGTCCATGAACCACTCGACGTCGGGGTCGTCGGACCCGGCGATCGGGTCCTTGCCCACACGCACTGCGCGCAGCAGGCCGTCCGCACCGATGCCGACGTGCCGGTCGCACAGCCGGGCGACGTCACTCGGAGCGAGGTCGAGCTCCCCGTCGGGATCGGCGACGAGCACGAAGTCGTTCCCGGTGCCGTGCCCCTTCGTGAATCGGAGCTCGGTCATGGCACCGGAGCCTATCGAGCGTGCGCCTCGGGCCCCGCCGGACGGCCGACGCCGTGCGGCGGGCGCGCGGTGACGAGCAGCGCCGCGACCGCTGCTGCCGAGAGCAGGAGCGACGCGAGCACGAAGGCCGTGTCGGGCTCGACGCCCGCGACGAGCGAGCCGGCGGCCGCGCCGATGATGAGCACCGCGATCTGGAGGGAGAACACCGCGGACACCCGGCCGGCGGGCACGAACCGGTCGAGCCCGAGCGCACCGCCGAGCGATTGGACCGCCGTCACCACGCCCAGCACGACCGCGGCGGGCACCGCCGAGAGACCGGCGCCGAACAGCAGGTAGACGATCGCCATCGCCGCTGTACCGCCGACGAGCAGGCGGAACGCGTGCCGGGATCCGACGCGACCGCCGATGAGGACCGCGCCGCCCACCTCCGCGAGCGCGAGGGCGGCGAACGCCGCACCCGACGTCGCGGCGCCCGACCGGACCGGGACCAGCACCTGCAGCGTGCCGATCCCGAAACCGGCCGTGGCTGCGACGCCGAGGAGCACGAGCACGCCCGATCGCACGACCCGCACCCGCCCGCGGGCGGCCGGAGACGGCTCGATGACGACCCGCCGCCGCCCGCGCTCCGCGACCACGACGAACCCGGCGGCGATCAGCCCGCCCACCGCCGCGATCGGCGGCGCCCACCGGACGAGACCCGCCGCAGCCAGACCGGCCGCGACGAGCGGCCCGAGTGCGATGCCGGCCTGAAACAGCACGTTGACGAGCGCATAGGCACCCGGCCGGTCGGAGCCGGGCAGCGTCCAGGCGAACCGCCCGCGCACGGCCGGGGTGATCGCGGGGATGGCGATGCCGGCGAGCGCGGCGCCCGCGAGGCGGCCGTCGCCCTCGAGCAGCACGGCGGCGACGATCCCGAGCGCGGCGAAGGCGGGCAGCAGCCGGGTCGCCCGCACCCTGGCGAGCAGCGCACCCTGCGTGACGACGCCGAGTGCGTTGCCGATGCCGAAGACGGCCGCGACGAGACCCGCATCGGCCGCGCTGCCGCCACGGTCGAGGGCGCCGAGCACGATCGCCAGCGGCCACATGCCGATCGGGATCGCCCCGACGAACGCGGCTAGCAGTGAGATGGAGGTCGGCGGATGCCGCAGCAGTCGGCCGTAGGTGCGCACAGGGGTCCTTCGAGAGACCCACCCACCCGGGAGAGACTGCTCCCTCAGGGGGCCGCTCGCGCGGCCCGCCCCCAGGATACGGCCGGGCGGGGTCAGGTGATGGCCCCCGACCTGGCGAGCACCCGAGCCGCGCCGTCCTCCCCCAGCCCCTCGATCCGGACGGCCTCCTCGTCGCGCGTGAACCAGGCGCGCTGACGCCGGACCAGCCGCCAGGTCAGGCGCGTCGTGTCGGCGAGGCCCTCCTCCGCCGTCATCGTGCCGCCGAGCACGGCGACGGCCTGCGCGTAGCCGATCGCCCGGGAGGCGGTCTGCCCGTCGGCGAGCCCGAGCGGCAGCAGGCCCCTGACCTCGTCGAGCAGGTCCCCCGACTCCCACATCCGCCGGGACCGCAGTACGAGACGCTCCGCGAGCGGCTCGTTCGGAACGTCGACGAGGAAGCGGACCGCCGGTCGCCAGAGCGGCGCGGCGTCCGGCAGGGACGCCGCGAACGGACGCCCGGTGAGCGTCACGACCTCGAGCGCGCGGATCACCTTCCGGAGGTTCGCGGAATGGATCCTGCCCGCCGCCTCCGGATCCTCCTCGGCGAGGCGACGCCAGAGCGCGTCCGGCCCGAACGCATCCGCCTCCTGCTCGAGCCGGGCACGCAGCTCGGGGTCCGTCGCCGGGAAGTCGAGCTCACGCGTCACGGACTCGAGGTACAGCCCCGAGCCGCCGACCAGGATCGCGACGGCCCCGCGAGTCTCGATGTCGGTGATCGCGGCCCGTGCGGCATCGCGGTAGACGGCGACGCTCGCGGTCTGCGTGACGTCCCACAGGTCGAAGCAGTGGTGCCGGATCCCACGGCGCTCGGCGACCGGCAGCTTCGCGGTGCCGACGTCCATCCCGCGGTAGAGCTGCATCGCATCGGCGTTGACGATCTCGGCCGCGCCGCCGGCAGCGGCGATCGCCTCAGCGACATCGAGCGAGAGGCCGGTCTTCCCCGTCCCCGTCGCGCCGGTCAGGACCAGCAGCATGCCGGCCCGCTAGCGCAGCAGCGGTCGGCCGAGGCCCGGAAGCCCGAGCTGGATCGCCCGCGACCCGGCCTCGGGGGCCGCGCACGACGCCGCCTCCCTGGCGTCCCACGCATCGCCGGCCCGGGTGCGCTCGAGCCGGTGCTCGCCGTCCGGCGCGACGTCCGCGATCAGGAACGCGGGAGCCGCATCGGTCACCGCGACCGTGACGAGGTCTCCCGGTCGCGGCCGGATGGCGCCGTCCGGCAGCCCGACATGGACGAGTCGGTTGTCGCGCGCGCGTCCGGTCAGCCGGTGCGTCGCGCCGTCCTTGCGCCCCGCGCCCGCACCGACGAGCACCTCCACCGACCGGCCGACGACCTCGCGGTTGCCCGCCCAGGAGAGCCGGTCCTGCAGCGCGGTCAGCCGCTCGTACCGCTCCTGCACGATGTGCTTCGGCACCTGATCCGGCATCGTCGCGGCCGGGGTCCCCGGTCGGATCGAGTACTGGAACGTGAAGGCCGACGCGAATCGCGAGCGCTCCACGACGCGGAGGGTGTCCTCGAAGTCCTCGTCCGTCTCTCCGGGAAAGCCCACGATGATGTCGGTGGTGATCGCGGCATCGGGGATGCGGTCCCGCACCTCGTCGAGGATGCGCAGGTACCGGTCCGACCGATAGGACCGGCGCATCGCCTTCAGCACCCGGTCACTGCCCGACTGCAGCGGCATGTGCAGCTGGGGCACCACCACCTCGGTCTCCGCCATCGCGTCGATGACGTCGCTGGTGAATGCCGCCGGGTGCGGGCTGGTGAAGCGGACGCGCCGAAGGCCCTCGATCGAGCCGCTGGCCCGCAGGAGCTTGCCGAAGGCCAACCGGTCGCCGAACTGCACTCCGTAGGTGTTCACGTTCTGACCGAGCAGGGTGACCTCGATCGCACCGTCGTCGACGAGCGCCCCGATCTCGGCGAGCACGTCGCCAGGACGGCGATCCTGCTCCTTCCCGCGGAGCGACGGGACGATGCAGAACGTGCAGGTGTTGTTGCAGCCGACCGCGATCGAGACCCAGCCGCTGTACGTCGAGTCGCGCTTCGTGGGCAGCGTGGAGGGGAACACCTCGAGGGACTCGAGGATCTCGACCTGCGCCTCGTGGTTGTGCCGCGCCCGCTCCAGCAGCCGCGGCAGCGCGCCGACGTTGTGGGTGCCGAAGACGACGTCGACCCATGGCGCCTTCTCGACGATCGTGGACCGGTCCTTCTGCGCCAGGCAGCCGCCCACGGCGATCTGGAAGCCGTCGTGCTCCCGCTTGACCTTCGCGAGCTGGCCGAGGTTGCCGTAGAGACGGTTGTCCGCGTTCTCCCGCACCGCGCACGTGTTCAGCACCACGACGTCCGCCTGCTGCCCGGCGACCACCGCCACGTAGCCGGCCGCTTCGAGCGATCCCGCGAGCCGTTCGGAGTCGTGCACGTTCATCTGGCAGCCGAAGGTACGCACCTCGTAGGTGCGCACGTCGATGCCGCGAACGGGCTCGTCGAGAAGGTCGGTCGCGGTCACCGGAGCAAGTGTACGAATCGGCGGCGGGATCGACGACGACGCGATCAGCGCCGACCTGCCCCCTCGAGCGCGGCGCGGACCGCGACACGCACCGAGGAGCCGGAGTAGCCCTTGCGCATCAGATACGCGGTCAGACGGCGTTCGGCGACGGCGGGCGCGAGCGAGCCGAGGCGTCTCGCCCGATCGTCAGCGACCTCCTGCAGGCGCGCCTCCGCGGTCTCGTCGTCCTCGGCCTGCTCGGCCAGCACGGCGTCGACGACCGACTGCGGCACGAGCCGCCCTCGAAGCGCCGATCGGATGGCCTGGTCGCCCAGCCCTTTTCGCTCGCGGAGCCGGTCGACCACCCGGGCCGCGAACGCCGCGTCGTCGATCAGCCCCGCGCGCCGCAACCGTTCGAGCTCGGCCTCGACGACATCGTCGTCGAGACCCTTGGCGACGAGCTTCGCGCGCAGCTCGCCCTCGGACGCATCGTGCCGGGTGAGGGTGGCGACGGCCACGTTCTCCGCCCGCCGCGAGGTCCTCGTGGACTCGCGCTCATTCGCGGGGGCCGCGCCGTCGTCGACGCCGGGCACGGCCCATCTCGGCTCGTCGACGGGCTCGACCGACTCCTCGACGACCGCGGGAGGCGCCGGAGCGCCTCCCCGCCCGGGGTCCGGGAACCTCAGCAGGTCACCCATGTGTCAGGCGCCGACCTTGCGCGCGATCGGGGTCCGCGCCTGGATGGACTCCACCGGTGCCGCCGCAGCACCGGCCGCAGCTGCGGCCTTGTCCGCCGCTGCCTTCTCATTCGCGGCCTGCTGCTTGTACGGACCGACGCCGAGCTTCTTCAGGATCTTCTGCTCGATCTCGTCGGCCATGTCCGTGTTCTTCAAGAGGAAGTCGCGGGCCTTCTCCTTGCCCTGGCCGAGCTGGTCGCCCTCGTACGTGTACCAGGCGCCCGACTTCTTGACGATGCCGTGCTCCACGCCGAAGTCGATCAGGCTGCCCTCGCGGGAGATGCCGACCCCGTAGAGGATGTCGAACTCGGCCTGCTTGAACGGCGGCGCCATCTTGTTCTTGACGACCTTGACGCGGGTGCGGTTGCCGACCGCGTCGGTGCCGTCCTTGAGCGTCTCGATCCGCCGGATGTCGAGCCGGACCGAGGCGTAGAACTTCAGCGCCTTGCCGCCTGCGGTCGTCTCGGGGCTGCCGAAGAACACGCCGATCTTCTCGCGCAGCTGGTTGATGAAGATCATCGTCGTCTGGGTCTGGTTCAGCCCGCCGGTGAGCTTGCGGAGCGCCTGCGACATGAGGCGTGCCTGCAGACCGACATGGCTGTCGCCCATCTCGCCCTCGATCTCGGCCTTCGGCACGAGCGCCGCGACGGAGTCGATGACGATCAGGTCGATCGAGCCGGACCGGATGAGCATGTCCGCGATCTCGAGGGCCTGCTCGCCCGTGTCGGGCTGGGAGACGAGCATCGCGTCGATGTCGACGCCGAGCTTCTTCGCGTACTCGGGGTCGAGGGCGTGCTCCGCGTCGATGAACGCGGCGATGCCGCCGGCCTTCTGAGCGTTGGCGATCGCGTGGAGCGTCAGCGTGGTCTTGCCCGAGGACTCGGGACCGTAGATCTCCACGATGCGGCCGCGCGGCAGGCCGCCGATGCCGAGCGCGACGTCGAGCGCGATGGAGCCGGTCGCGATCACCTCGACGGGGGCGCGGTCGTCGCTGCCGAGGCGCATGACCGAGCCCTTGCCGAACTGACGGTCGATCTGAGCGAGCGCGGTCTCGAGGGCCTTCTCGCGGTCGGTGGTGGATGGCATGTTCCGGTCTCCTCATGTTCTGCCCCGGTCTTCCCGGGGAGTCGGCTGCCCATCGGCTGTCGTCCCGATGCGGAATCGACAGGGCTGGCGGCACTCCGCCTGTCTGATCCGACTGTACGAACCCCCTCCGACAGCGGATGGCGGAGGGGCACCGAGGGGCCGGATCAGCGTCAGGAGCACCTGGGGAGGAGCGTATGTGCTCTCGAACACGACTTCGACCGACACGCCGCGAAAGGATGACATCCATGTCATTCGCGTTCGAGTGATCGGAGGACCGATGTCGGAGCGAACTGTGAGGGTGGCCGCGTGACCGACCACCGAGCCCACTTCGACTTCACCATCGCCTTCGTGAACGGCGGCGGCGTCTCCGGCGACGCCTTCCGACTCGACCTGCCGTCCGCGGCCGCCGATGAGGAGGGGGTCGGTCGCCTCCTCATCCGTCACCTGGGGCTCACGCTGGTGGACTCGATCGAGATCCGGGACCTGCGGATCGTCGAGGATCAGCACCGCGGCAGCCGGGGGACGGTACCGCCCCCGTCCGGCAGCGATGTGCGCGTCGTCGATCTGAGCCACCGCATCGTCGCCGGGATGACGACCTACCCCGGCCTGCCGGCTCCCGAGATCACGCCGTACCTGACCCGAGCGGAGTCACGGGCCCGGTACGCAGCCGGCACCGAGTTCGCGATGGACCTCATCACGATGATCGGGAACACCGGCACCTACCTCGATGCCCCGTTCCACCGCTACGCCGACGGCGCGGACCTGGCCGGCCTCGATCTCGCGACCCTCGTCGACCGGCCCGCGGAGGTGTTCCACCTGGTCGACGGCTGGAGCCCCGAGCGGCGCGGTATCGAGGCCGAGACGCTCGCGGACCGCGAGCTGCTCGGCGCAGCGGTGCTGCTGCACACGGGCTGGGACCGACGCTTCGGCGAGGCCGACTACGGACGGAGCGCGCCGTTCCTCACCGAGGCCGCGGCCCGCTTCCTGGTGGACGCAGGCGTCGCGCTCGTCGGCATCGACTCGGTGAACATCGACGACGTGGAGTCGGGCGGCTCCCGGCCGGCGCACTCGGTGCTGCTCGGCGCAGGAGTCCATGTCGTGGAGCACCTCACCGGGCTGGGCGGTCTGCCTGCCCGGGGCGCACGCTTCACCGCCGCCCCGCCAGCGGTCTCGAACTTCGGGACCTTCCCGGTGCGGGCCTACGCGACCGTCCCCCGCGGCGAATGACCCACTCCGCCGCCCTCGCGCGGTACTCCGACCACGACGCGCGGTAGGTGCACCTCTGCGCGGTGGGCGGACCGACCGCGCGACGGTCACGAGTACAGCGCGACGCCGTCTGCACGGGAGACGGACGACTGGATGGGATGCAGACGCGCGCGGGCCCGGCAGCCGTGCGGACGCCTCCTCGACAGGAGCGGGGTCAGGAGGAGTGGACGGGGCGCCCTCGGCCGTGCCAGCGCTCTCGCGGCACCTCGTTGGCGCGGCAGAGCGCGACCCAGACGTCGCCGGTGGGCACGCCGGCGGCGAGCGCCTCCGCCGATGTCCGGCCGCCGAGCTCGTCGATGACGAGACCGCTCACCAGCACACGACCCTGGCTCTCACCGAACTCGTCGTCGACGGCGAGCCGAAACTCACTGACCTTCACCGAGAGGGCTCTGAATCGGGATGGAGGCGGTCAGTGCGCGACCAGGTCGGGGCGGCGCATGCCGTCCGCGACGAGACCGCGCGTGTACCGCTCACCGAAGTCGGCGGGGAGCGCGTCGGGGACGTCGAGACCCTCCAGCACCGCGAGACGATCCCCGACCTCGCGCATGATGACCGATACCGGGGTGTCCAGCGCATCGGCGACCGAGGCGATGATCTCGCTGGACGCCTCCTTCTGACCGCGTTCGACCTCGGAGAGGTAGCCGAGGGCCACGGAGGCCTTGCTCGCGACCTGACGGAGGGTGCGGCCCTTCTGCAGACGGAAGTCGCGCAGGACGTCGCCGAGCTCTTGACGAACGAGAACCATGTGTCCCCTCCTTCTCGAAAGTGTGCGGTGCGACCTGTCGATGGTTCGGAGCCACCGGGGAAGCGGACGGTCACTGTACCCCGGACGACCTGTCGCAACGCTAGGGCCGCCCGCTGACACCGTGGTGCCGACGTGCCAGAAGTAACGGGATCGAAACCTGCGCTATTCCGCGTGCTGCAGCGCCTCCAGCAGGGTGCTCAGGGCGAGCGCGACCGCACCGTCCCGCACCGCGACGCGATCGCCCGGCAGCGTCGCACCCCTGGCGATCAGCCGCTCCCCCACGGCGACGCCGACCCACACGGTGCCGGCCGCCGTGCCGTCCTGGCTTCCCGGCCCGGCGACGCCCGTGGTCGAGACCCCGACGTCGGCAGGTCTGCCGTCGACCGCAACGACCCGGCGGACGCCGTCGGCCATCTGCCTGGCGACCTCCGGATCGACCGGTCCCTCACGCGCCAGCAGGTCGCCGTCGACGCCGAGGACCGTGCCCTTGACCGGCGTCGCGTACGCGACGACCGCGCCGAGCAGCACCGCGGAGGCGCCGGGCACCCGCACGAACGCGTCGGCGAGCAGCCCACCGGTGAGGGACTCCGCGACGGCGAGCGTGCGACCGTCGGCGCGCAGCAGGTCCAGGACCGCCGCTGCGCTCATCCCCGGTTGAGGCGGCGGTCGTCGACGAGGTACTGGATGCCCGTGAGGATCGTGACCACGAACGCGGCGGCCATGACGACGGCGTTCACCCAGTCGAACCAGGATCCGAGGAGGGCGGGGAACGGTGCGAGGGCGAGGGCGATCGCGACCGACTGCAGCACCGTCTTCGTCTTGCCGCCCTTCGAGGCGGGGATCACGCGCTTCGACAGCACGGCGAACCGCCAGACGGTGATGCCCACCTCGCGCACGAGGATCGGGATGGTCACCCACCAGGGCAGCTCCAGCAGCACCGACAGCGTGACCAGCGCGGCGCCCGTGATCGCCTTGTCCGCGATCGGGTCGAGGATCTTGCCGAGGTCGGTGACGAGGTTGCGGCTGCGGGCCAGGTGCCCGTCGACGGCATCGGTCGAGATCGCGACGACGAACAGGGCGGTCGCCGCCCACCGCAGCGCGCCTCCCTCCGCCCCCGCCAGCAGGAGGAGGACGAAGACGGGCACGAGCACGATCCGCACGAACGAGATCAGGTTCGGCACGCTCCACGTGCTCACCGGCCCGTCGCCGGCGCGGAACATCCGCGGCTTGATCGCGTCGGTGCTGCTCATGCCTGCAGGGTACGCGCGCGGACGGTGCGGGCACCCGTTCCTGTTTTTGGTGTGAACGTCTATTGACGCGAAATCCGGATGGGAGTAGATGTCGACTCCGATGACATCCCCGCGCACCTATCGCATGACCGCGCGCGGCGAGGCGGTCGCCGCGACCCGGCGACGCATCCTCGGCGCGGTGCAGGCAATCGCCTACGACGAGCTCGACTTCGAGCCGACTCTGGACTCGATCGCCGCCCGAGCCGGGGTGAGCGTGCAGACCGTCCTCCGCCACTTCGAGACGCGGGAGGCCACATTGGCTGCGGCGGTCGAGGCAGCCACGGAGGAGATCGTCGCGGAGCGCCGACCTCCCGCCGGCGACGTGGACGCGGCGCTCGGCACGCTGCTGCAGCACTACGAGCTCCGGGGCGACTTCGTGCTGGCGATGCTGGCTCGTGAGCGGACGGATCCGGCGATCGCCGCGGTGGCGGACACGGGGAAGCGCGAGCACCGGGCGTGGGTGGAGGCGGTCTTCGCCCATCGCCTCCCGTCGGGCGCGCACCGGCGGGAGGAGACGGTCGACCTCCTCGTCGTCGCCACCGACGTCTTCGCCTGGAAGCTGCTCAGGCGGGACCGACGCCACTCGGTCGCGACGGTGCAGCACCGCATGCGGACCATGACCGACGCCCTCCTGGCGTCCCCTCGGGAAGGAACCCCATGAGCACCGCGCTGATCGTCACCGCCGACCTCGGCGGCAACCTGCCGCCCATGATGCGGATCGGACGGGAGCTGGCGAGCCGAGGATGGCGGGTCGTCGTCACCGCGGAGGACCGACTGCGCACCAGGATCGAGCGCGAGGGCTTCGAGCACCTCCCGTCGGCCGGGATGGCCTACGACGCGGCGCTCGACCGCTCGACCCTCGCCAGCCTGCGGGACGTCCCGCGCCTCTGGGCCGATCGGGTGCGGGGACGCGACGCGATCGCCGCGGCGAGCCGGATCGGTGCCGACGTGGTGGTCGTCGACGTGCTGCTGGTCGGCGCGCTCGCCGAGCTGGAGTCGGCGTCGGTCGCGACCGTCGTCGTTGCGCACTCGACCTGGGAGGGGGTGCGCCTTTGGCTCGGCGGCCCGCTGGGCGTGCTGATGCGCCTCCACGGCGTGCGCCCGATGCACACGGTCGGCAGGGCCGACCGGGTGCTCGTCGCAAGCGACGAACGGCTCGGCGCGCGGTCCGCGATGCCGAACAACGTCCGGGTCATCGGTCCGGTGCTGCAGGAGGTGCCGGTTCCCACCGGCCCGTCGTCGGAACGGCCGCTCGTGCTGGCGTCGTTGAGCACGGTCGCCTTCCCCGGTCAGCGGGACGTGCTGCAGCGGCTGCTCGACGCGGTCGGCGGGATGACGATTGACGTGGAGGCCGGAACCGGGTCGGCGGTCGATCCGGCGGGGTTGCGGGTCGCCGCCAACACCACGCTCAGCCGTCTCGTGGATCACGGCTCGCGGATGCCGGCGGCGACGGCGGTCGTCTCGCACGGTGGCCACGCGACGACGGTCCGCGCGCTGGCTCACGGCCTCCCGATCCTGTTCGTCCCGATGCATCCGATGATGGATCAGCCGCGCATCGCACGGGCGGTGGCCGAGCAGGGCGCTGGTCTCGTGGTGCCCAGGAGCGCGTCGCCCGAGCGGATCCGGTGCGCCCTCCGACGCCTGCTCGACGAACCGTCGTTCCGGATCGCCGCCGGACGCCTTGGAGCCGACTTCGTCTCGGCGGACGGTGCGCGCCGCGCCGCCTCGGAGATCGAGGCGGTCGTCGGACACGTCCCCGCCTGATGGACGGGCGCCGGAAGCCCGGCCCCCGCCACCGCTACTCGCAGTCGGCCCTCCTCGCGGTCTGCCCTCCTCGCGGTCGGCCCTATTCGCGGTCGGTCAGGGACCAGGCGTCCTCGGACGCCTCGTCGGAGGAGGAGCCGTCGTCGAAGTAGTCGAGCGCGACCTTGCCGCCACCGCCCGCGGAGGCGCCGTTGCCCGGCATGCCGCGGATGGCGGCGAGGGTCTCGGCCAGCTGGTCGCCCGGCACGAGCACGTCCCGCGCCTTCGACCCCTCCGAGGGGCCGACGATCTTCCGCGACTCCATCAGGTCCATCAGGCGCCCGGCTTTCGCGAAGCCGACCCGCAGCTTGCGCTGGAGCATCGACGTCGAGCCGAACTGCGTCGTCACGACCTGCTCGACCGCGGCGAGCAGCAGCTCCATGTCGTCACCGATGTCGCCGTCGATCTCCTTGGTCGGCGCGACCTCGGCCACGTCGACGCGGTAGTCGGGACGGGCCTGGTTCTTGACGTGCTCGACGACCTTGGCGATCTCCGCCTCGTTGACCCACGCGCCCTGGATGCGGACCGGGTTCGCGGAGCCCATCGGCAGGAACAGCCCGTCGCCCTGGCCGAGCAGCTTGTCGGCGCCGACCTTGTCGAGGATGACGCGGCTGTCCGTCGACGAGCTGACCGCGAAGGCCAGCCGGCTCGGCACGTTCGCCTTGATCAGGCCGGTGACGACGTCGACCGACGGGCGCTGCGTCGCGAGCACGAGGTGGATGCCCGCGGCGCGGGCGAGCTGCGTGATGCGGACGATCGAGTCCTCCACGTCACGCGGCGCGACCATCATCAGGTCGGCCAGCTCGTCGACGACGACGAGGAGGTACGGGTACGGCGAGAGCTTCCGCTTCGAGTCCGGCGGCAGCCGGATCTCGCCGTTCGCGATCGCGCGGTTGAAGTCGTCGATGTGGCGGAACCCGAACGAGGAGAGGTCGTCGTACCGCATGTCCATCTCCTTCACGACCCACTGCAGCGCCTCCGCCGCCTTCTTCGGGTTCGTGATGATGGGGGTGATGAGGTGCGGGACGCCTTCGTACGCGGTCAGCTCGACCCGCTTCGGGTCGACCAGCACCATGCGCACCTCCTGCGGCGTCGCACGCATCAGCAGGCTGGTGATCATCGAGTTCACGAAGGACGACTTGCCGGCACCGGTCGCACCGGCGACCAGGAGGTGGGGCATCTTCGCGAGGTTCGCGACGACGTGGCCGCCCTCGACGTCCTTGCCGATGCCGATGGTCATCGGGTGCTTCGAGTTCCGTGCCGCGGGCGAGCGGAGCACGTCGCCGAGGCTGACGATCTCCTTGTCCTCGTTCGGGATCTCGACGCCGATCGCGCTCTTGCCGGGGATCGGCGACAGGATCCGGACCTCGTTCGAGGCGACCGCGTACGACAGGTTCTTCGCGAGCGCGGTGACCTTCTCGACCTTGACACCGGGACCGAGCTCGACCTCGTACCTCGTGACGGTCGGGCCGCGCATGTACTCGGTGGCACGGGCGTCGACCTTGAACTCGTCGAGCACGCCCTGCAGCGACCGCTTGATCCGCTCGTTCGCCTCGCTCTTCGCCTTCGGCGGTGAGCCGGGCGCGAGCGCGTGCTCGGGAGGCAGGCGGTAGGCGCCGGCGGGCGTCTGCGCCCGGAAGTCGCTGTGCTCGGACTCGGCCGGCGCCTCGGAACGCGCGGGCGCCTCCTCCTCTGTCGTCTCGGCGATCGGCGCGGCGGCGGAACGGGCCGGCGCGGTGCGGGCGACGGGCTCCTTGCCGGAGACGATCTCCTCGAAGGACTGGAACTCGAAGTCGGGGTCGTCCTCCGGCTCGGTGCGCTCCCAAGCGGGCTGCGGGTCCGGCTCCCGGAAGGGCGATTCCGGTGCTCCTGTCGCCGCCATCCCGGTCGCCCCTGCGAACAGGTCGTCGGTCGGTGCGACGGGGGCGGCGGGCTCGCCCTTCTCGTCGATGAGCGGGGTGTCGAACGCCGGGTCCGGCGTCTTGACCTTGCCGAGGCGCCACCATGCCTGGCGCTCGCCGCGGGCGGGCTGCTCGCCCTCCTCGAGGCCGAGGGAGGCGAGTTCGGCGCCGTGCACATCGTCGCCGACCGCGTCGGGCGTCGCGGATTCGGCCTTCGCGCCGCGCTTCGGCTTCGCGGCGGCCGGTGCGGCCTCCTGCACGGGCTCGGGTGCTGCGTCGAACAGGTAGCGGTAGAGGGCGCGGAGGCGCTGGGGCAGCTGCGTCGGCGGCGTCTTCGTGAGCACGAAGAGGCTGAGGACGAGGGCGACGGCCGCGATGGAGGCGGGCAGCGCCGAGCTGCCCTCCGCCAGCGCCTCGAGCGGCGTGACGACCAGCCAGCCGGCAACGCCTCCACCGGCGGCGAGCTTCTCGAACTGCTCCGGCTGGGGGTTGTTCGCGACGACCTGCGCGATCGTCGAGGCGCTCACGACGAGCATCGCCGAGCCGACGCCGATCCGCCCGTTGTCGTGGACCGTCGCCGGGTGGCGGAACAGCCAGAGCGCGAGGAGCGCCATGAACACCGGCAGCCCCACCGAGATCAGGCCGAAGAGGCCACCGAAGGTATACAGGTGCACGGCCTTCGCGATCGCGTTCGAGCGGAGGAACCATTCGACGGCACCGCCGATCACCGCCAGCAGGATCAGGAGGAACGGCACGCCGTCGCGGCGCTGCTCCTTCTGGAGGCTCTCCGGTCCGAACGTCCGCGCGGCGCCTCCGGCGACGTGAGCCAGGCCGAGGTACGCGCGGGTCGCGACGGTGTCCTGATCCTGCCGGACGTAGGCCTTCGTTCGGGTGCTCGTCGCACCCCCGCGCGGCCTCGTCGACCGGCCAGTGCCGGTTCCCGCGCGCGCTCGCGTCGTCGTGCCTGCGCTCCGGGCGACGGCCCTGCGGTCAGCGTCCTTCCCCCTGGGTGCAGCCATGGCGATCAGGCTAGATCCGCCCACCGTCGGCGACGAGGAGGCGGTCACCCCCTGATCGGGGGCACAGCAGAGCCCACGGCCCAGAACTCTCCGTTTTGTAGGCAGGTCCTGCCTACAAAACGGAGAGTCGGTGCGGATCAGGCCGCGACGACCACCGGGACGATCATGGGGCGGCGGCGGTGCTTCGTGTTGACCCAGCGGCCCACCGTGCGGCGCACGACCTGCCCGTAGGCGTGGAGGTCCTTCGTGCCGTTGCTGCTGGCTTCGCGGAGCGCGTCGACGATCTGCGGACGGACCTTCGCGAAGACCTCCTCATCCTCGGCGAAGCCGCGCGCGTGGATCTCGGGACCGACCACGCAGCGCCCGGTCGCCGGGTCGAGGGCGATGAAGATCGAGATGAAGCCCTCCTCCGCCAGCGTCCTGCGGTCCTTCAGGTCGGCGTCGGTGATCTGGCCGACACTGGAGCCGTCGACGTAGACGAACCCGAGGTCGTACTGCCCGACCACGCGGGGCACGCCGTTCTTCAGGTCGATCGCGGTGCCGTTCTCGGCGATGATCACGTTCTTCTCGGCCACGCCGGTGTCGATCGCGATCTTCGCGTTGGCGACCTGGTGGCGCACCTCGCCGTGGACCGGGATCGCGCCCTTCGGCTTGATGATGTTGTAGGCGTACATCAGCTCGCCCGCGGCGGCGTGGCCGGAGACGTGGACCTTCGCGTTGCCCTTGTGCACGACCGTCGCACCGAGCTTCGTCAGCCCGTTGATCACGCGGTACACCGAGTTCTCGTTGCCGGGGATGAGGCTCGAGGCGAGGATCACCGTGTCGCCCTCGCCGATCTCGATGGAGTGCTCGAGGTTCGCCATGCGGGACAGCACCGCCATCGGCTCACCCTGGCTGCCGGTCGACATGTAGACGATGCGGTCGTCGGGCAGCTTCTCGGCCTGCTTCAGGTCGACCAGCACGTTCTCCGGCACCTTCAGGTAGCCGAGGTCGGCGGCGATGCCCATGTTGCGGACCATGCTGCGGCCGAGCAGCGCGACCTTGCGGCCGTTCTTGTGGGCGGCGTCGAGCACCTGCTGCACCCGGTGCACGTGGGAGGAGAAGCTCGCGACGACGACGCGGCGCGGGGCGCGGCGGATGACGTCGTCGAGCACCGGTCCGATCGAGCGCTCGAGCGGAGTGAACCCGGGCACGTCCGCGTTCGTCGAGTCGGCGAGGAACAGATCCACGCCCTGCTCGCCGAGCCGGGCGAAGGCGCGCAGGTCGGTCAGCCGGTCGTCGAGCGGCAGCTGGTCCATCTTGAAGTCGCCGGTGTGCAGGACCGTGCCGCCGGCGGTGCGGATCGCGACCGCGAGCGCGTCGGGGATCGAGTGGTTCACGGCGACGAACTCGAGCTCGAACGGGCCGAGCTTCTCGATCCCGCCACCCTTCACCGTCAAGGTATAGGGCTTGATGCGGTGCTCCTGCAGCTTCGCCTCGATGAACGCGAGGGTCAGCGCGGAGCCGAGCAGCGGCAGGTCGCGCTTGAGACGCAGGAGGTAGGGGACGGCACCGATGTGGTCCTCGTGGCCGTGCGTGAGCACGACCCCGACGACGTCGTCGAGCCGATCCTTGATCGGGGCGAAGTCAGGGAGGATCAGGTCGACCCCGGGCTGGTCCGTCTCCGGGAAGAGGACCCCGCAGTCGACGATCAGCAGCTTGCCGTCGATCTCGAAGACCGTCATGTTGCGGCCGACCTCACCGAGCCCGCCCAGCGGGACGATGCGCAGGGTGCCGTTCGGGACCTTGCCTGGCACGGGGAGCGGATCGCGCATCAGCGGGTCGTCCCGGCGACCTTGGGCAGGGCGCCACCGGCGGCCGCGTTGCGGTCCGGCCGGAAGTTCTTGAAGTCTGCGCCGGCCACATCGTGCACCAACGCGAGCTCGTCCTCGATCACAGCGGCTTCCGCCTCCTCAGGTCCGACAAGTGGCAGCCGCACACGCGGACTGCCGATACGGCCGAGGCCGTGCAGTACGTATTTCGCGGCGACGGTGCCGGGAACGTGGGTCATGATCGCCCGCACGAGCGGCTCGAGCAGGCGGTGCTGGGCGGTCGCGGTCGCGAGATCCCCGGCGTTCACCGCGTCGACGATCGCGCGGTACGGCGCGGCGGCCACGTTGGCGGTCACGCCGATCAGGCCGGATGCGCCGATCGCGAGGTGCGGCAGGACGTTCGCGTCGTCGCCGGAGAAGTAGAGCAGGTCGGTCTGGTTCAGCACCCGGCTGACCTCGCTGAAGTCCCCCTTGGCGTCCTTGACCGCGACGATGTTCGGGTGCTGGGCGGCACGGATGATCGTCTCGTACCTGATCGGCACACCGGTGCGGCCGGGGATGTCGTAGAGGATCACCGGCAGATCGGTCGCGTCCGCCACCATTCGGAAGTGCGTGAGCAGACCCGCCTGGGTCGGCTTGTTGTAGTACGGGGTGACGATCATCACGCCGTCGGCGGCGTGCGCCGATTTCCGGTACAGCTCGATCGCGTGCGCGGTCTCGTTCGAGCCGCCGCCCTGGATGATCTTCGCGCGACCGGAGGCGACGTCGCGGGCGACCTCGACGAGGCGCAGCTTCTCGGGGTCGGTCAGCGTCGACGTCTCGCCGGTCGTGCCGGACACGACGATCCCGTCGGCCCCTGCGGTGATCACGGAGTCGATGTGCCGCTCGACACCGGGCCAGTCGACCTCGCCGTCGGCGGTGAACGGCGTCACCAGCGCGACGAGCACCTGGCCGAACGGGTTCTGTAACACGGGCGTCGATCCTACCTACGGGCGGCTGTCGATGGCCGCGCCGCCTCTGCGGCGGCGCCGCCGTGGGATCACGGCGCGACGCGGCCGTTCTTCGTGAAGGCTGCGTGCGTGTGGGGCATGAGGGTCGCCCACTGCGCCTCCATCGCCTCCGCCACGAGCTCGATCTCGCGCTGCGGGAACGACGGCACGGTCGCCTCGGGGTGCTTCGTGCGCAGGGACAGGAAGTTCATCAGGCTGCGGGCGTTCATCGTCACGTACATCGACGAGAACAGGTTCAGCGGCAGCACGATCCGCGC